>NZ_JACYTW010000020.1:0-57931 GCF_014841395.1 Plantibacter sp. CFBP 13570
GGGAGAGTAGGACACCGCCGGACTTCTTCGTTGAAATGGCCACCCAAGGTTCTTGGGTGGCCATTTTGCGTTAACACGCTTTGTGCGTGAAGTCGTCGTTTCACGGGTACCGTGGGACAAGAATTCAACAGTAGGTTGACGCCGGGTGACGGCGTCCGAGCACCGTGGAGATCATCGTGAGTGACCAGTCAGCAGACCAGCCCGACAAGGGTGAGCGACGTCCTCCGAGATCTTCCGGTGACAACCGTGGGAACGGTGGTGCTCCACGGCGCGATGATCGTGCTCGCGGCACCGACCGCCCGCAGCGGTCCGACGCGCCCAGGAGCGATCGTCCACGCACGGATCGTCCGCAGCGATCCGACCGTCCAGCACGCAGCGGTGACCGTCCGTCATCCGGGGACCGTCCGCAGCGTTCGGATCGTCCTGCTTGGCAGAACGATCGCCCGGCGTCCGGGGACCGCCCGCAGCGCTCGGACCGTCCCGCGCGCAGTGGTGACCGTCCGTCATCCGGAGATCGTCCGCAGCGTTCGGACCGCCCGGCCTGGCAGAAGGACCGTCCAGCGTCCGGCGACCGTCCGCAACGGTCGGACCGTCCCGCTTGGCAGCAGGACCGGCCGTCGTCGGGGGATCGTCCGCAGCGCTCAGACCGTCCCGCACGCAGCGGTGACCGTCCGTCGTCCGGCGATCGTCCGGACCGCGGAAACCGGACCGACCGTGGACACTCCTCGGAGCGAGGTGGCCGTCCCGACCGCGGGCGCGACAGCGGTGGACGCGAGCTGTGGACGCGCGATGGCGCTCCGGCCCGCGGCGACCGAGACGCGTTCCGACGCGAGCGCGAGCTGACCGAGGAAGAGCGCATCGCGTTCGAGCTCAAGTCGATCCGTCCGCGCCACGACGACCCGGAGATCCCTGAGGACGTCACGCCGCAGGACCTCGACAAGGGTGCGCGGAACGAGCTGAAGACCCTGAGCAAGGAGAACGCCGACGGCGTCGCCCAGCACCTGGCGATGGCGGCGCGTCTGATCGACAGCGATCCTGCGTTGGCCCACCTCCACGCGATGTCCGCTGCCCGTCGCGCCGGCCGAATCGCGATGGTCCGCGAGACCCTCGCCATCACCGCGTACGAGACCGGCGACTACGCCCTCGCGCTTCGCGAGCTGCGGACCTATCGCCGTATCTCCGGCAAGGACGACCAGCTGCCGCTCATGGTGGACAGTGAACGCGGGGTCGGCCGACCGGAGCGTGCCTTGGAACTCGGACGGTCCGTCGATCGCTCGACCCTCGACGTGCCGGTCCGCGTCGCCCTCGCGATCGCGATGTCGGGTGCCCGGCTCGACCTCGGGCAGACCGAGGACGCGCTGCTCGAGCTCCAGATCCCACAGCTCGACCCGAAGCGTGCGTTCTCCTACAGCCCTGCGCTGTTCAACGCGTACGCCGAGACCCTCGAGGTCCTCGGTCGCGAGGAGGAGGCTGCCGTCTGGCACGACCGGGCGATGATCGCCTCCGAGGCGCTCGAGCAGTCCGCTGCGGACGACGAGGGCGAGACGATGGTGGTCGTGGAGGAGTTCCTCGAGTTCGACGACGAACCCGAGTCGCCCACGGCTGATGCCACTGAGTCCGACGATCAGCCCGGGGAGGAGCCGTCCGGTGAGTCCGCTGCTGACGAGAAGGCCTAAGCCCGTGACCCCGCTCGACGGCGTCGACGTGGTCCTCGCGGATCTGGACGGCGTGGTCTACGCCGGCCCGAATCCGATCCCGCACGCGGTCGAGTCGCTGAACCTGGCGGCGGAGCACGTTCGCGTCGGATACATCACGAACAACGCCTCCCGGACGGACGCCTCCGTCGCGCAGCACCTGACCGATCTCGGTCTCAGTGTCGCGCCGGCAGAGGTCGTCACGAGCCCACAGGCCGCGGTCCGGCTGCTGGCGGGCCTGGTGCCCGCCGGGTCCACGATCCTGGTCGTCGGTGGCGCCGGGCTCGTCGACGAGGTCGAGAAGGGTGGCTTCGTCGTCACCCGCTCGGCTGAGGACTCGCCGGCTGCGGTGATCCAGGGCTTCGCTCCCGAGGTCGGCTGGTCGCAGCTGGCCGAAGCGGCGTTCGCGCTGCAGACGCCGACCGCCGACGGATCCGAGCTGCCGTGGGTCGCGACGAACACGGACTGGACCATCCCGCAGGCTCGCGGGATCGCTCCGGGGAACGGCACGCTGGTGTCGGCCGTCCACACGGCGGTCGGCCGTCTGGCGACCGTCGCCGGGAAGCCGGAGGTACCGATCTTCGACGAGGCGAAGGTGCGTTTCGGCGCATCGAAGCCGCTCTTCATCGGCGACCGACTCGACACCGACATCCTCGGCGCGAACCGCGCCGGGATCGCGTCAGCCCTGGTCCTGACCGGCATCGATCGGGCCAAGCACGTCCTCGCGGCCGATCAGCACTCCCGGCCGACCTTCATCCTCGAGGACCTGCGGCAGCTGCACGAGCCGTATCCGGCCACCACCATGTCGCGCGACGGCAAGGCGGCGACGGTCGGTGCGGCCACGGTGCGGATCCGAGGGAACGACGTCGTGGTGGAATCCGACGGCCCGTCCCGGATCGACCTGTTGCGTGCCGCGTGCGCCGCGATCTGGGCGTCCGGCCGTGCCATCTACGGGCTCAACGTCCCGGAGCACCTGTACGCGGAGTGATGCCCAGCCCTCGGGAGGCGCGGTTCGCCACGCGTGTTCGCCCACAGCGGTTCCCGGGGGCGGGGACGGTGGCGGCCGGTAGGGTTGCCCTGTGACGAACGAACCGGAGCACCCGACCGACGGCCTCGTGTCCCGCGTCCACCTCATCGACGAGCAGCCGCTCGAGGAGCGGGCCGCCGCATACAGCCAGCTCGTCGACGAACTACGGGCGACGCTCGAGGGGAGCGACTCGCCGAAGACCTCGGCGTAGCGCATGGAGAACACACCCGAACCGCCGGCTGCAGCCGATTCGCCGGACGCCGCCGCGCAGCCCGCCCGCCTCGACGCCGCCCTCGCCGCGCGCGGACTCGCCCGCTCCAGGACCCATGCGGCCCAGCTCATCGCCGACGGGCTCGTGAGCGTCGACGACCGCACGATCGTGAAGGCCTCCCACCGGGTCCACCCGGATGCTCGGGTCGTCGTCGCCGGCGCCGACCACTACGTGAGTCGCGCCGCCCACAAGTTGCTCGCCGCCCTGGACGCCTTCCCGGTCGTGGTCGACGACGCACTCGTCCTCGACGCCGGCGCCTCCACCGGCGGATTCACCCAGGTCCTGCTCGAGCGTGGAGCGCGTCGGGTGATCGCCCTCGACGTCGGGCACGACCAGCTCGTGCCGCAGCTCCGAGACGACGAGCGGGTGCGGGTCGTCGAGGGGTGCAACGTCCGCTTCCTGACGCCGGAGCAGCTCAGCGAGCTCACCGGCCTGGACGAGCGTCCGTCGCTCGTGGTCGGCGACCTCTCGTTCATCTCCCTCACGCAGGTGCTCCCGGCACTCGTCTCGGTCGTCGCGTCACCGGCGGAACTCGTCCTGCTCGTCAAACCGCAGTTCGAGGTCGGTCGTGGTGGCGTCCGTGAGGGCGTCGTCACCGATCCCGCGCTCCGTGCCGACGCCGTCGCAGGCGTCCTGTGGGCGGCCTGGGACCTCGGTCTCGGGACGGCCGGGCTCATCCCGTCGCCGATCGTCGGCACCCACGGCAACCGCGAGTACGTGGTGTGGATATCGGCGGAGCACGGAACCAATCCGACAGAATGGATGCAGCAGATCACCTCGATGGCTGGAGCGTAACCCGATGGCACATTCCTCCGATCCTGCGGTCGCGGCGAGGAACATCCTGATCGTCGCGCACACCGGCCGCGACGACTCGCGCGACGCCGCCGTGCTTGTCTCCAGGCTGCTCCTGGAAGCGGGCGTCCGTCCGGTCCTCAGCGCGCTGGAGCGGGCCGATCTCATCGCCGTCGACCCGGAGCTCGACGTCGTCTCCATCCTCGACGAGGAGGTCTCCCTCGGCGATATCGAACTGGCGATCGTCCTCGGCGGCGACGGCACGATCCTGCGCGCGGCCGAGGTCACGCGAGGATCGGCGGCGCCGCTGCTCGGGGTGAACCTCGGCCACATCGGCTTCCTCGCCGAGAGCGAGCGCGACGACCTCGCCGAGACGGTCGAACGCGTCGTACGTCGCGACTACTTCGTCGAGGAGCGCATGACGCTCTCCGTCCGGGTCAAGGTCGGCGCGGAGGTCGTCTACGAGACGTGGGCGCTCAACGAGGCCACGGTCGAGAAGGCGAGCCGGGAACGGATGCTCGAGGTCGTGATCGAGGTCGATCAGCGTCCGCTCTCCTCCTTCGGGTGCGACGGGGTGGTCATCTCGACGCCGACCGGCTCCACCGCCTACAACTTCTCCGCGGGCGGGCCGGTCGTGTGGCCGTCGGTGGAGGCCATCACCCTCGTCCCGCTCAGCGCGCACGCCCTGTTCGCGAAGCCGCTCGTGGTCGGTCCGGAGTCGTCCCTCGCCGTCGAGGTGCTGGAACGCACCGACGGCCTCGGCGTGCTCTGGTGCGACGGCCGCCGGGCCAAGGACCTCCAGCCGGGCGCCCGGGTGGTCGTCAGACGCTCCTCGGTGCCGGTCCGCCTCGCGCGCCTCCACGAGAGCACCTTCACCGATCGACTCGTCAACAAGTTCCGGCTGCCGGTCACCGGTTGGCGCGGCCCCGTCGGACGTGAGGAGCCGATGACCGGCACGATCCACCTCCCGGCCTCCACGGCCACCCGACACCACAGCGATCAGGAGGGCACCGCATGATCGAGGAGATCGAGATCCGCGACCTCGGCGTCATCGCGTCCGGGACGCTCCCACTCGGACCCGGTTTCACCGCCGTGACGGGTGAGACCGGCGCGGGCAAGACGATGGTGGTCACCGCCCTCGGGCTGCTCCTCGGTCAGCGGTCGGACAGCGGCGTCGTGCGAGCGGGCCAGAAGCAGACGAGTGTCCAGGGACGCTGGTTGGTGCCGGGCGACGGCTCGGTCGCCGAGCGCGTCCGCGAGGCCGGGGGAGACCTCGATCCCGCGGGTGATGCGGCAGAGCTGCTGCTCGGCCGGATCGTGACCGCCGAGGGCCGCGGCCGCGCGATCGTCGGTGGCCGGACGGCGCCCATCGGTATCCTCTCCGAACTCGGCGAGCAGCTCGTCGTCGTGCACGGGCAGTCCGATCAGATCCGTCTGCGGGCCGCGCCGGCCCAGCGGGACGCCCTCGACCGCTTCGCCGGTGAACCGCTCCAACTGGCCCTCGGTGACTACCAGCGGCGCTACACGGAGCTCCTGGAGCTGCGGACGGAACTCGAGACCCTGACGAACGAGCGCGACACGCGACTCCTCGAGGCCGAGCAGCTGCGCGTCGCGCTGGCCGAGATCGAGCAGGCCGACCCGCAGCCCGGCGAGGACGCCGAGCTGGCAGAGCGCGCCGATCGACTGACGAACCTCGAAGAGCTCCGCCTCTCGGCGGCCGGCGCCCGAGAACTCGTCTCGGCCGAGGCCGGCGAGGAGAGCGACGTCGTCGGACTGCTCGAAGGCGCGCGGCGGCAGCTCGACCGGGCCTCGGTGCACGATCCCGCCCTCGGCGCGATCGCCGCGAGTGTGGCCAATGCGAGCTACCTGGCCGCTGAGATCGCCGCCGAGCTCTCGAGCTACCTCGCCGGACTCGACGAGGACGGCGCTCGCGAACTCGAGGTCGTCCAGGAGCGCCGCGCCACTCTTGCGACGCTCGCCAGGAAGTACGGGCCGACCCCTGAGGATGTCCTGCACCTGCTCGAGACGGGCAGCACGCGCCTGATGGAACTCGACGGCGACTCCGACCGCATCACCCAGCTCGAGGGCGACGTCGAACGACTCTCCGGGGAGGTCGACGCCGCTGCCGCGACGTTGAGCGCCGTCCGGGTCGAAGCCGCCGCTCGACTCGGCGCAGCAGCGAGCGCGGAACTGCGCTCGCTCGCGATGGCCGAGGCGGAGCTGGTCGTCGAGGTGTCCGATCGCGACGACCTCACGCTGCACGGCAAGGACGTGATCGCCTTCCTCCTCCGGCCGCACGCCGGTGCCGAGCCCCGACCGCTCGGCAAGGGCGCCTCGGGCGGAGAGCTGTCCCGTGTGATGCTCGCCCTCGAGGTCGTCATCGCCGGCGCGGACCCCGTGCCCACCTTCGTGTTCGACGAGGTCGACGCCGGCGTCGGCGGAGCCGCGGCGATCGAGATCGGGCGTCGCCTCGCAGCCCTCGCCGAGCGCTCGCAGGTGATCGTCGTCACCCACCTCGCGCAGGTCGCGGCCTTCGCCAACAACCACCTGAGCGTGGTCAAGGGCGGCGACGGTTCGGTGACGGCCTCGAGTGTGCGCCAGCTCGTCGGCGCCGAGCGGGAGGCGGAGATGGCGCGGCTGCTCTCCGGGCTCGCGGAGTCCGACAGCGGTCTCGCCCACGCCCGCGAACTGCTCGCCCTCGCAGCCTCCTGACGACGCGACCGCGAAGGAAGCGACACATGAACCCGAACTGGATGGTAGGATAAAAGCCCGTGGTGAATACTTCTGAAGCGGGCAACCTGAACTCTCCGATCGACGGCATCGTCTCGGGCTCCAACGGCACGACCAAGCACATCTTCGTGACTGGTGGTGTCGTTTCTTCGTTGGGCAAGGGGCTCACCGCAGCCAGCCTCGGCAACCTGCTGACCGCGCGGGGGCTCCGAGTGGTCATGCAGAAGCTCGACCCCTACCTCAACGTCGACCCGGGCACGATGAACCCGTTCCAGCACGGCGAGGTCTTCGTGACCGACGACGGCGCCGAGACCGACCTCGACATCGGCCACTACGAGCGGTTCCTCGACATCGAGCTGAGCCAGGCCGCGAACGTGACGACCGGTCAGATCTACTCGACCGTCATCGCCAAGGAGCGTCGCGGCGAGTACCTCGGCGACACCGTGCAGGTGATCCCGCACATCACGGATGAGATCAAGCGCCGCATGCGCCTCCAGGCGTCCGAGACGCCGCAGCCCGACGTGATCATCACCGAGATCGGTGGCACGGTCGGCGACATCGAGTCGCAGCCGTTCATCGAGTCGGCTCGCCAGATCCGACACGAGCTCGGCCGGAACAACGTGTTCTTCGTCCACGTGTCCCTCGTGCCGTACATGGGCGCCTCCGGTGAACAGAAGACGAAGCCGACGCAGCACTCGGTCGCGGCCCTCCGGTCCATCGGCATCCAGCCCGATGCACTCGTGCTCCGCAGCGACCGCCCGGTGACCGAGAGCAACAAGCGCAAGATCGCGCTCATGTGCGACGTCGACGAGGACGCGGTCGTGAACGCGGTCGACGTCCCGAGCATCTACGACATCCCCACGATGCTGAACGACCAGGGCCTCGACGCGTACATCGCCGACCGCCTGGGTCTCGTCACCAACGAGGTCGACTGGAGCGGCTGGGCCGACCTCCTCGAGGCCGTCCACCACCCGAAGCACGCCGTCACCATCGGCCTCGTCGGCAAGTACATCGACCTGCCCGACGCCTACCTGTCGGTGACCGAGGCGCTCAAGGCCGGCGGCTTCGCCCACGACACCAAGGTCAGCATCCGTTGGATCCCGTCCGACGACTGCGAGACCGTCGAGGGAGCGATCAAGGCCCTCGCCGACGTCGACGGCATCTGCGTCCCCGGTGGCTTCGGCATCCGCGGCATCGAGGGCAAGCTCGGCGCCCTGAAGTTCGCCCGCGAGAACGGCATCCCGGTGCTCGGACTCTGCCTCGGCCTGCAGTGCATGGTCATCGAGTACGCCAGGAACGTCGTCGGGCTCGAGGGCGCCAGCTCCTCCGAGTTCGACCCCGACACGCAGTTCCCCGTCATCGCGACGATGGCCGAGCAGGTCGAGATCATCGCCGGCGGCGACCTCGGCGGCACGATGCGCCTCGGTCTGTACGCGGCGAAGCTCGACGAGGGCTCGATCGTCGCCGAGCTGTACGGTGCGGACGAGGTGTCCGAGCGTCACCGTCACCGCTACGAGGTGAACAACGGCTACCGCCAGCAGATCGCGGACGCCGGCCTCCAGTTCTCCGGTCTGTCGCCCGACGGCACGCTGGTCGAGTACGTCGAGCTGCCGCGCGAGGTGCACCCGTTCTACGTCGCGACGCAGGCGCACCCCGAGCTGCGGTCGCGCCCGAACCACGCGCACCCGCTGTTCGCCGGCCTCGTCGGTGCGTCGCTCGAGCGCCAGCAGGCGAGCCGCCTGTTCGACGTCGCCAATGGTTGAGTCGATCGGCGACGCCGCGTCGTTGCGCGACGAGCCGCACCCCGTCCAGGTGGTGTCCTCCGAGCGCGCGTTCGCGGGCAAGGTGTGGGACATCCGCAGGGAGACGTTCCGCTACGGCGACGGCGAGGTCGTGCGCGAGTTCGTCGACCACACCGGTGCGGTCGCGGTGCTGGCGCTCGACGCCGACGAGCGCGTCCTGCTCATCCAGCAGTACCGCCACCCGATCGGTGAGCGGGACTGGGAGCTGCCGGCCGGCCTGCTCGACATCGCGGGGGAGGACCCGGCCGTGGCCGCGGGTCGCGAGCTGGAGGAGGAGGCCGACCTCGTCGCCGGTTCGCTCCAGCTGCTGACGGAGTTCTACACGACGCCCGGTGGCAGCGACGAGTCGATCCGCATCTACCTCGCGCGCGACCTCACCGCGACCGCCGAGGCCTTCGCCCGTGCTGAGGAGGAGGCGGACATCCTCGTGGAGTGGGTGCCCCTCGACGACGCCGTGGCCGCGGTGCTCGACGGCCGGCTCCACAACTCGATCCTGATGCTCGGCGTCCTCACGGCCGCTGCGGCTCGCGATCGCGGGTGGTCGACGCTGCGCGACAGCGGCGACTCCACGATCGGGCCGGGCGGAGCCTGAGGCGTGGCGCTCGATCGCGCGGTCGCCGACTACCTGCGGCACATCGCGATCGAGCGCGGCCTGTCGGCCAACACGCAGGCCGCCTACCGGCGGGATCTCGAGGGCTACCTCGCCTGGCTCGGCGCGCACGGTGTCGTCGAGGCACCGGCCGTCACCGCTGCGCACGTGTCGGAGTACACGGCGTCGCTCCGGACACCGGAGGGTCAGCCGGTGCGCGCGTCCTCGCTCGCCAGGGTGCTGTCGTCGATCCGTGGTCTCCACCGCTTCCTGCTCGACGAACAGCTCGTCGAGGTCGACGTCGCGCGCGAGGTACGCCCGCCGAAGCTCCCGGGACGGCTCCCGAAGGCGATCACGATCGACCAGGTCCGCGCGCTGCTCGAGACGACCGACGGCGACGACCTGCTCGCCGTCCGCGACAAGGCGCTCCTCGAACTGCTCTACGCGACGGGTGCCCGCGTCTCCGAGGCCGTCGGCCTGAACGTCGACGACGTCATCGACACCGACATCGTCCGGCTCCTCGGCAAGGGCGGCAAGCAGCGGATCGTGCCGCTCGGCAGCTTCGCCCGTGACGCCGTCGACCGCTACCTCGTGCGCGTCCGGCCGGTCTTCTCCGGCCTCGGCCGGTCCACGCCGGCGCTCTTCCTCGGGCAGCGCGGTGCGCGGCTGTCCCGGCAGAGCGCGTGGCTCGTCCTCCAACGCGCCGCCGAGCGCGCAGGACTCGAGTCGCACGTCTCGCCGCACACCCTCCGACACTCCTTCGCGACGCACCTCCTGCAGGGCGGAGCCGACGTCCGCGTCGTGCAGGAACTCCTCGGTCACTCCTCGGTGGCGACGACGCAGCTGTACACGCTGGTGACGGTCGACAACCTCCGCGACGTGTACACGCAGTCCCATCCCCGGGCCAGATGGACCACGGGCGGAGCGGCACCGCAGGCCTGACCCGTGGCCCGGTAGACTCGTCACTCGAACGACAGCAAGCGGGAGCGAGGCAACACCGGTGGCCGGTACGAAGCACACGAGCGCAGTGCAGGATTCTGCGCGCAAGACCGCCGCCGAACTGAACCCGAACGGCCCGACCGGCCGCCCGCGTCGTGAGTTCGCCGTGCCGCCCACACTGGCGCAGCACGGTCCGGCACGCATCATCTCGCTCTGCAACCAGAAGGGTGGCGTCGGCAAGACGACGACCACCATCAGTCTGTCCGCCGCGCTGGCCGAATACGGCCGCCGGGTGCTCGTCGTCGACTTCGACCCGCAGGGTGCGCTGTCCGCCGGTCTCGGCATCTCCACCCACGACTCCAACACCGTCTACGACCTGCTGCTCGGCACCGTGAAGGACCCGGCCGAGGTCATCCAGCACACCGCCATCGAGGGTCTCGACGTGCTCCCGGCCAACATCGACCTCTCGGCCGCCGAGGTCCACCTCGTCAACGAGGTCGCGCGCGAGACGATCCTGGCCCGGGTGCTCCGCAAGGTGTCCGACGACTACGACGTCATCCTGATCGACTGCCAGCCCTCGCTCGGCCTGCTCACGGTCAACGCCCTCACCGCCAGCCACGGGGTCCTCATCCCGCTCGAGTGCGAGTTCTTCGCGCTCCGCGGTGTCGCGCTGCTCATCGAGACCATCGACAAGGTGCGCGACCGCCTCAACCCGGCGATCGAGCTCGACGGCATCCTCGCCACCATGTACGACTCCCGGACCCTGCACTCGCGTGAGGTCCTCGAGCGCGTCGTCGACGCGTTCGGCGAGAAGGTCCTCGAGACGGTCATCGGACGGACCGTGAAGTTCCCCGACGCGAGCGTCGCCGGAACCCCGATCACCGAGTTCGCACCGGAGCACGCCGCCGCGAAGGCCTACCGTCAGCTCGCGAGAGAGCTCATCTCCCGTGGCGCGATCGCCTGATCCCGCGCGGACGCCCGTGGCCGTCCTCCCTCCGGCCGGCGACACCGGCTCGCGCTCCGATGAGGCGACGCCCGTCGACCCCGCACCGGCACCGTCGTTCCGGGTTTCGTTCGAGGGCTTCGAAGGGCCCTTCGACCTCCTGCTGACCCTCATCGGCAAGCACGAACTCGACATCACCGAGGTCTCGCTCAGCCGCGTGACCGACGAGTTCATCGCCTACCTGCGCACGCTCGAGGCCGACGACGAACTCGACCAGGCGAGCGAGTTCCTCGTCGTCGCGGCCACCCTGCTCGACCTCAAGATCGCGGGGCTGCTGCCGCAGGGTGAGCTCGTCGACGCGGAGGACGTCGCCCTGCTGGAGGCGCGTGACCTGCTGTTCGCACGACTGCTGCAGTACCGCGCGTTCAAGCAGGCGTCGGCGTGGTTCGCGGAGCGCCTCGACCTGGAGGCGGCACGCCACTTCCGGGCGGTCCGGTTGGAGGAGCAGTACCGTCAGCAGACCCCGGAACTCGTCTGGACGCTGACCGCGCAGGACTTCGGCGCACTCGCGACGCTCGCGTTCACGCCGCGCGAGGTGCCGACCGTGGGCCTCGACCACCTGCACGCACCGCTCGTGAGCATCCGGGAGCAGGCGGCGCACGTCGTCGCCATCCTGCGCCGCGGCGGGTCCCACACCTTCCGCGAGCTCGTCGCCGGTGCGGAGCTGAAGGGCGTGGTCATCGCGCGCTTCATCGCCGTGCTCGAACTGTACCGACACGCTGCGCTGTCCTTCGAGCAGATCGAACCGCTCGGCGAGCTCACGCTCCGCTGGACCGCCGAGACCTGGAACGACGACAGCCTCGCCAACCTGGGAGCCGATTACGATGCCTGACGCGACACCCGAGTCGATCGAGCGGCCGACGGACGCCGCCCAGGGCCTGCCGGCCGAACCCGCGCCGGTGCCCGCACCGGACGTCCCGAGGGCGCTCGAGGCGATCCTCATGGTCGCCGACGAACCGCAGAGCCTCGTGAACCTCGCCGCCGCCGTGCACGTCCCGGTCGGCGCCGTCCGACGAGCCATCGCCGAACTCGTCGCCGACTACGACGGCGAACGCGGTGGCGTCCGACGCGGGTTCGAACTCCGCGAGGTCGGCGGCGGCTGGCGGATCTACGTCCGAGCCGACTACGACGCGCTCGTCACCGACTACGTCGTGACCCAGAACCCGACGAAGCTGTCGCAGGCGGCGCTCGAGACCCTGGCCGTGATCGCCTACAAGCAGCCGATCAGCCGCGGCGCGATCGCCTCGATCCGCGCCGTCAACGTCGACTCCGTCGTCCGCACCCTTCTCGGGCGCGGACTCATCACGGAGATGTTCACCGACAGTGAGACGGGTGCCATCAACTACGGCACCACCGATCTCCTGCTCACCCAACTTGGTATCAACGCCATCGAGGAGCTGCCGCGGATCTCGCCGTTGCTCGACGATGGCCGGGAAGGATTCGACAGTGACCAGCACTGAATCAGAGGGCATCCGCTTGCAGAAGGTGCTGGCGAACGCCGGCGTCGCCTCCAGGCGTGTGTCGGAGCAGCTCATCGAGGACGGCCGCGTGGAGGTGAACGGCGTCGTCGTCACCGAGCTCGGCTCGCGGATCGATCCGGAGCACGACCTCGTGTCGGTCGACGGCAGCGCCATCCAGCTCGACGCCTCGAAGCGCTACCTCATGCTCAACAAGCCGGTGGGCATCTACAGCTCGCTGAAGGACGACCGCGGTCGCCCCGACCTGCGCCGCTTCACCGAGCAGTACGAGGAACGGCTCTTCAACGTGGGCCGCCTCGACGCCGAGACGAGCGGCCTGCTCATCCTCACCAACGACGGCGACCTCGCGCACGTGCTCGCGCACCCGTCGTTCGGTGTGCAGAAGACGTACATCGCGAAGGTCACCGGCAAGGTCACCGCGCAGGTCCTCGCGAAGCTGACCGCGGGCATCGAGCTCGAGGACGGACCGATCTCCGCCGACAAGGCCCGCCTGCTCGGCACCGAGGACGGCTTCAGCCTCGTGGAGCTCACGCTGCACTCCGGGCGGAACCGCATCGTCCGTCGCATGCTCGACGCGGTCGGCCACCCGGTCGTCGACCTCGTGCGCCGTCAGTTCGGCCCCCTGCACCTCGGGACCCTCGGATCCGGCCAGCTGCGCGAGCTGAGCAAGGACGAACTCGGCGCCATCCTGACCATCGCCCGCGCTCACGGTCCTGAAGCCCGCGCGGCCGACGGCACGGCAGCGGAGGCGTCGGAGCCGACGGCATGAGCGACCTGAGTTCCGCGCCCGCGCGCGTGCAGGGGTCGGTCCGCATCGTCGGAGCCGGCCTCCTCGGCGCGAGCATCGGACTCGCGCTGCGCGCCAAGGGCGTCGACATCATCCTCGACGACGCGTCGCCCAGCCAGTTGCGCCTCGCCATCGACTACGGCGCGGGTCGTGCAGCGGAACCCACCGACGACCCGTCCGTCGTCGTCATCTGCGTCCCACCGGACGTCACCGCCCGCGTCATCGAGGCCGAACTCGCCGCGTTCCCGCGCGCCGTCGTGACCGACGTCGCGAGCGTGAAGCTCGAACCGTACCGCGCACTGCTCGAGCGCGGCGTCGACCTCACCCGGTACATCGGTTCCCACCCGCTCGCCGGCCGTGAGCGAGGGGGAGCGATCTCCGCCAGGGCCGACCTCTTCCTCGGCCGCCCCTGGGTGATCTGCCGCGACGCCGAGACACCCGCCTGGGCGCTGTCGCAGGTGGAGGGCCTCGCGCTCGACCTTGGCACCATCCCGATGGAGATGACGCCCGACGAACACGACCGCTTCGTCGCGCTCGTCTCGCACACGCCGCAACTCGTCGCGAGCCTCCTGGCCGCCCAGCTGCAGGACGCTGAGGAGGGCGCCATCCAGCTCGCCGGACAGGGCCTGCGCGACACCGTCCGCATCGCCTCGAGCGCTCCCGAGCTCTGGGTCCAGATCCTCAGCGCCAACCACGCCGAGGTCCTCCCCGTGCTGGAGCAGCTGTCCACCGACCTCACGTCGGTCATCTCGGCACTCCGGGATCCGGAGGTGCCGGGCGCTCGCCGCACGATCGCGGACACGATCGCCGCCGGCAACACCGGCGTCGCACGGCTCCCCGGCAAGCACGGCCAGAACCGCCGGTTCGCGAGCATCGTCGTGCTCCTCGACGACCGCCCCGGCCAGCTGGGCGCCCTGTTCACGGAGCTGGGCGAGATCGGCGTCAACATCGAAGACCTGCGTCTGGAGCACTCGCCCGGCGCGAACATCGGTCTCGCGGAGGTCCAGGTCCTCCCTGAGGTCAAGCAGCGCACCGTCGACGACCTCGAGTCGCGCGGTTGGCGCATCGCGGAAGTATAGGAAGAGACATGACCGAACAGCACTCCACCAGCACCGACGCGTCGACGACGCCGGACGAACCCGTCGTGGTCGCGATCGACGGACCGGCCGGCAGCGGCAAGTCCAGCGTGAGCAAGGCCGTCGCCCGCCGGCTCGGCTACCGCTACCTCGACACGGGCGCCTGGTACCGCGCGCTCGCGCTCCACACGCTCGATGCGGACGTCGACCCCGAGGACTCGGCGGCGGTGATCGGCTCGCTCGACGCGTTCGGTGGTGCCTTCACCGTCTCCCTCGACCCGGACGTGACCGCGTTCACGCTCGGGGGTCGCGACGTCACCGACGAGATCCGCGGCCCTCGCGTGACGGCCGTCGTCTCCGCGGTCGCCCGTGTCCCGGAGGTGCGTGCGTGGATCAACGAGACCTTCCGATCGCTCATCGCCGACGTCGACCGCCCGGGCATCGTCGTCGAGGGACGCGACATCACCACGGTGGTCGCACCGGATGCTCAGGCTCGGATCCTGCTCACGGCATCCGAAGCGGCTAGAATGGCCAGGCGTTCAGCGGAATTCGAGAGCCACCCTGCCGGCGACGTCGCGGAACAACTGCAGCGGCGTGATCGGGCGGACTCCAGGGTCGTCGACTTCATGAACGCGGCGGACGGAGTGACCACGGTCGACTCCACGCACATCGACTTCGACGAGACGGTCGACGCGGTCGTCCGCGTCACCGAATCCCTCACAGCAAGGAACTCCCATGGCTCACGATGACGAGCAGTTCGACGGAGGCCCCGACGACCTCGCGGACCGCCTCCAGGACATGGACGAGGAGCTCGCGACCCAGCGGGCCGCGTCCCTCCGGTCCGGCCTGGCCGACTACGACCTCGAGGGCGACGACCTCGACATCCTCGACGGCGCGACGGAGGACCCGGACGAGATCCGCTTCCTGCCGGCGCTGCCCGTCGTGGCGATCGTCGGACGCCCGAACGTGGGCAAGTCCGCACTGGTGAACCGCATCCTCGGTCGTCGTGAGGCCGTCGTGGAGGACACCCCCGGTGTCACCCGCGACCGCGTCAATTACAAGGCCGAGTGGAACGACCGTCGCTTCACGGTCGTCGACACCGGTGGGTGGGAGCCCGACGCCAAGGGGATCGACGCGTCTGTCGCGGCGCAGGCCGAGATCGCCATCGACCTCTCCGACGTCGTGATCTTCGTGGTCGACGCCATGGTCGGCGCCACGGCGACCGACGAGCAGGTCGTCAAGCTGCTCCGCAAGACCGGACGCCCCGTCTTCCTCGTCGCCAACAAGGTCGACGACGCCCGTCAGGAGCCGGAGGCCGCAGCGCTCTGGAACCTCGGTCTCGGCGAGCCCCACCCGGTCTCCGCGATCCACGGCCGTGGTGTCGCCGACCTCCTCGACAAGATCCTCAAGGTCCTCCCGCAGGTCTCGGCCGTCGCGAAGGACGAGTTCGGCGGACCCCGCCGCGTCGCGATCCTCGGGCGCCCGAACGTCGGCAAGTCCAGCCTGCTCAACAAGACCGCAGGCGAGGAGCGCGTCGTCGTCAACGACCTCGCCGGGACCACCCGCGACCCGGTCGACGAGCAGATCGAGCTCGGCGGCAAGATCTGGCGCTTCGTCGACACCGCCGGTATCCGTCGTCGTGTGCACCTGTCGCAGGGTGCCGACTTCTACGCGTCGCTCCGCACGAGCACGGCGCTCGAGAAGGCCGAGGTGGCCGTCGTCCTCATTGACGTCACCGAGGTGATCAGCGAGCAGGACGTGCGCATCATCGACCTCGTCCTCGAGAGCGGTCGTGCCCTCGTGCTCGCCTTCAACAAGTGGGACCAGCTCGACGACGAACGCCGGAAGTACCTGGAGCGCGAGATCGAGCAGGACCTCTCGCACGTGTCGTGGGCGCCGCGCGTCAACATCTCCGCGCGGACGGGTCGCCACCTGGAGCGTCTCGTCCCGGCCCTCGAGGTCGCACTCGAGTCGTGGGACATGCGTATCCCCACTGGTAAGTTCAACGCCTTCCTCGCCGAGCTCACGGCGGCGCACCCGCACCCGCTGCGCGGTGGCAAGCAGCCCCGCATCCTGTTCGGTACGCAGGCCGCGAGCCGTCCGCCGACCTTCGTGCTCTTCACGACCGGGTTCCTCGACCCCGGTTACCGTCGCTACGTGATCCGTCGCCTGCGCGAGATCTGGGGCTTCGAGGGCACGCCGATCAACGTGAACATGCGCGTCCGCGAGAAGCGCCAGCGCTGACCCACCGCGTCCGTCTGCAGGACGGCGACGACGAAGGCCCGGGACCACTCCATGGAGTGGTCCCGGGCCTTCGTCGTACTGGTCGAGGCGTGTTCAGGAGCGAGCGAGGGCGGATTCGTCCGCGGGCGCCAGGGCGGGCCCGTGTTCGGTCTCGAACGGCCACCAGCTCGGGAGCAGTTCGCCGATGACCTCGAGGAACGACTCGACATCGCGTGGTGCGGGGGTGTCGAGCCAGACCCGGAACGTCGCGACGGAGCCTGCGGCGACGAAGTGCGCCGCTGATCGCATGAACAGCTCGCGCTGCTCCTCGCTCAGACATTCGGCGTGGGGGAGGGTGATCGCCCCGCGCTCGAAGATGTCGAGCACCGTCGAGGTGAAGACCCGGTTGAGCATGGGCTGCAGACTCGCGCCGATGAGGTCGTCGCCGAGACCGACGCGGTAGATGTCGGCGCGCTCGTCGATGTGGCGGAGCGCGGCGACCGTGGCCCGGGTGATCGCCGCCGGGGCGTCGTCCGCGGAGACGGTCGCCAGGTGCGTCATGCTCAGTTCGGTGAGCTCCTCGGCGAGGACCGATTCGAGCAGCTCGCACGGCGCCGCCGCGTGCTGGTAGAAGGTCGATCGGTTGATGCCGGCGCGTGCGGCGATCTCCGAGACGGAGATCTCGGAGGTGGGGCGTTCTGCGGCGAGTTGCAGGATCGTGCGCGCGAGCCGTGCCCGCGTCCGGCGTTGACGTGCATCCATGAGGGTCCTTCACGTGGGTTCGGTGCGGCGGGCGCGAGCGCGGCCGATGCAATACTGGAGTTCAATATATAACATATTCCGCACGTGCGGTGGAGATGACCCTGACCAAGGGGGTGGCGCACAGCGTTTCGTGCCAGGCTGGTCCAATGACTGATGCGCATCCTCCCGGCGGCCCCGTCCGGGACGCCGGGGATGCCTGGGTCGAATCCGGAGACGGCCGGAAGTACTGGGGGCGGTTCGGTGCAGCCGGACTCCTGGTGCACGATCGAGAGCGCGGCGTGCTGCTGCAGCATCGGGCCGGTTGGAGCCACTTCGGCGGCACCTGGGGCATCCCGGGCGGTGCGCGTCACCAGTTCGAGAGTGCCGTCGACGGCGCGGTCCGCGAGTCCCACGAGGAGGCGGGAGTCCCCGCCGAGTCGATCGAGCTGCGGTTCGACTCCGTGCTCGATCTCGGGTTCTGGTCGTACACGACGGTGATCGTGGAGGCGGTCCAGCCGTTCGAACCCGTGGTGTCCGACCCGGAGAGCATTGCCCTCGCCTGGGTGCCACTCGCCGAGGTCGAGACATTGCCGTTGCACCCCGGCTTCGCCGATTCGTGGCCGGGCCTTCGGTCGCAGCTCGAGCGCCGCGTCACGGTCGTCGTCGACGTCGCGAACGTCGTCGGGTCGCGACCGGACGGGTGGTGGAAGGACCGTGCCGGAGCCGCGCAGCGGTTCGTCGCGCGACTCGGCCGCCTCGCGCACGAGGGACTCGACGCCCAGGCGCTCGACCTCGACTTCAACCGCTGGTGGCCGGCCTACGTCGCCGTCGTCGAAGGACAGGCCCGTGGCGTCCACACCGATGACAACGTGCGAGAGCCCGGGCATGAGCTGCGGGCGGGCGTCTCGGTCGTCGACGCGGCGGGGAGTGGTGACGACGCAATCGTGGACGTCGTCCGTGGGCTCGACGGCGCGGTCGTCGTGGTCACCTCGGACCGTGAGCTGCGGGAACGCGTCGAGGGTCTGGGCGCGACGACGCGCGGTGCCGGCTGGCTGACAGACCTGCTCGACGCAGTGGTCTGAGGGCAGCGGCAGTCGCTCCACAGGAGCCCGCAGCCCGTCGTCGCCATCGCGGGAGACCGCTTTCCTGCACGTCGCCTGGGCGTTCAGTAGGGTTGGTGCCATGACCCTGTTCATCATCGTCGGCGCCGTCGGTCTCGTGATCGTCCTCATCTCCCTGGTCTTCGGTGAGATCTTCGATTTCCTGGACGGGGCCGTCTCGGCCACCGCGCTCGGGAGCGCGTTCACCGTCTTCGGAGCGGTCGGCGCGATCGTGCTCGCGAACGGGCTGCCCGTCTGGTCCGCGTATGTCATCTCCGCCGTGATCGGTGTCCTCGTGCTCGTCGGCGTCCAGCTGATGATCCGGAGCTTCAAACGCTCGGAGGACGGCACGCCGAGCTCACCGCTCGGGCTCTACGGGGTCGCCCGGTCGACCATCTCGGCTTCCTTCGGCGAGGTCAGCCTCGACGGTCCGCACGAGATCGAGACCCGCCTCGCCTTCTCCGACACCCGGATCGAGACGGGCAGCCGGATCCGCGTGGTCGAGCTCCAGGGCTCCCGCGTGAAGGTCGAACCCGCATCGAGCGGAGCCGCTGCCGACATGCAGCCCTGATTCCATCCATCCACCAGCACGCCCTCGAGGGGAAGGCACCTGCCCTATGGACTTCATCACCACCAACATCACGGTGATCGCCGTGATCGCGCTCGTCGTGGTGGCGCTCGCGATCGTCGCGTTCGTCGCCGGACGGATCAAGCGCGTACCGCCGAACCAGGCGCTCGTCATCGTCGGTCGGGGGGCCGGTGCCAAGACGGGTGAGCCCGACGGCGGGCAGCGCGTCGTCATCGGTGGGCGGGTGTTCATCTGGCCGATCCTGCAGCAGGGCTTCCCGATCTCGCTCGAGCAGCGCCAGATCGGCATCGTCGTGGAGGGCGTCGACACCAACTTCATCAAGGTCGCCATCCAGGCGAGTGTGAACTTCAAGGTCTCAGGCACGCCGGAGGGTGTGCGCCGTGCCGCGCAGCGCTTCCTCTCCCAGCAGGGGTCCCTGACGCAGATCATCCAGCAATCCCTCGAAGGGTCGCTGCGTTCCATCATCGGCAACATGCCGATCAAGGAGATCATCTCCAACCGCAACGCCCTGTCCGAAGCGGTGGTCGAGGCGACCAAGACGGATCTCGCCGAGCAGGGCCTCCAGGTCGACCTGCTGAACATCTCCGACATCTCGACGCCGGGCACCAACTACCTCGCCGACCTCGGTCGAGCGGAGAACGCGCTCGCCCGGCAGAACGCGGAGATCAAGGAGGCCGAGACCGCTCGTGCGTCCGAGTTCGCGCGGATCGAAGCGGCGGAGCAGGTCGCGGAGCGCCAGAAGGCCCTGAGCCTCAAGCAGGCGACCATCAAGGCGGAGACCGACCGCGCGAACGCCGAGGCCGAGGCCTCCGGTCAGCTCGCCACGGCGCAGCAGGACCGCCTGGTCGCGGAGCAGGAACGTGAGGCGCTCGCCGAGAAGGCGAAGGTGGAGCAGGAGCGGCTCGACATCGAGGTGCGGAAGCCTGCCGAGGCCGACGCGTACGCGACGGTCCAGCGCGCGCAGGCGGCTCGTGATGCGGCAAACGCCGCGACGGAAGCCGACGCGTTCAAGCGCAAGACCATCGCCGAGGCGAACAAGGTCGCGGCGGTGCAGGACGCCCAGGCGGCTGCAGAGTCCGTGCGTCTCGCCGGTACCGCTGAGCGCGACAAGCAGATCGCGTTGGCCGAGGGTATCCGCGCCCAGGGTGACGCGAAGGCGTCGGCTGTGGCCGCGGAGGGCCTGGCGGAGGCCGAGGCGATCGACGCGAAGGCGGAGGCACTGAAGAAGTACGGTGAGGCCGGGCTCGCGTCCGAGATCATCGCCCGTCTGCCCGAGATCACTCGTGCCGTGTCCGAGCCGCTCGGCAACATCTCGAATCTCACGGTCATCTCGACTGAGGGCGCGTCCGCCGTCACAAAGACGGTTGGCCAGGTCGTCAGCGAGGTGCCGAAGGTCGTCAAGGACATCACCGGGCTCGACCTGTCCGCCCTCCTGGGCGGGGTCGCCGGTGGCGCGCTGGGGGAGAACCTCCAGCAGGCGATGTCCGACAACGCCGCTGCGGCCGCGAAGCGTCAGCCGAAGACGCCCGCGTCACCCGACGCCGTCTGAGTCGCTCGACCATTGGGAGCCGGTCGCCTTCGGGTGGCCGGCTTCTGGCGTTGTTCCACGACTCCTCGGGCGATTCACCGGTGTCGGTTTGGAGCTTGTCAAGCGGTCCGGTTGCATCCCCGGTCGGGCATACATGCCCGCCTAGGGTGGAGGCATGCGTGCGGTGCGCACGGGTGTCATCTGGAGGATCGTCGTGGACCATCGAGGAAACACAGCCGAGCAGCGCGAGGGCGAGCAGTCGTCGGAGCCGACCGAGGCCGGCGAGGCGCAGCGTCAGCGCCTGGCCGAGCGGCCGTGGCTGTCGTCCTACGCCAGTGGCGTGCCCGCCGACATCGACGAGGTCACCGAGACGCTCGTCGACCTGCTCGACACCTCGGTGAAGCGCTTCGGTGATCGCATCGCCCTCGAGTTCTTCGGCGCGGAGACCAGCTACAGCGAGCTCGGCGAACAGGTCGCGCGAGCGGCCGAAGGGCTCCGCAAGCTCGGTGTGAAGCCGGGCGACCGCGTGGCCCTCGTCCTGCCGAACTGCCCGCAGCACGTCGTCGCGTTCTACGCGGCGCTCCGGCTCGGCGCGACGGTCATCGAGCACAACCCGCTCTACACGGCTCGCGAGCTGCGGCATCAGTTCGAGGATCACGGCGCGCACGTCGCGATCGTGTGGGACAAGGTCTACGACCTCGTGGCCGACCTCCCGGCCGATGTCATGCGCGGCCGGATCGTGTCCGTCGACATCACCCAGGCTCTGCCGTTGTCGAAGCGTCTGGCGCTCCGGCTGCCGGTGAAGCGTGCGCGTGAGTCGCGTGCGGCGATGACCGCGACCCCGTCGGCGAAGCACGTGCTCCCGTGGGAGCGGCTGATCGGCGGACGGAAGCTGTCGAAGCGGGTCGTGCGTCCGACGCTCGACGACACCGCGCTCCTGCAGTACACGAGCGGGACGACGGGGGCACCCAAGGGTGCCATCCTCACGCATCGCAATCTGCGGGCGAACGCCGAGCAGGGACGCGCCTGGGTGCCTGGCCTGAGCGAGGGTGGCGAGGTCTTCTACGGGGTGCTGCCGCTGTTCCACGCGTACGGCATGACGCTGTGCCTGACGTTCGCGATGAGCATCGGGGCGCGGCTCGTGCTGTTCCCGAAGTTCGACCTGGAGCTGGTGCTCACGGCGGCGAAGAAGTCCCCGCCGACGTTCCTGCCGGCGGTGCCGCCCATCTACGACGCGCTGTCGCGTGCGTCGAGCCGCAAGGGCGTCGACCTGACGAGTGTCCGCTTCGCGATCTCCGGGGCGATGAGCCTCCCGGTGTCGACGGTCACGCGGTGGGAGGAGGCGACCGGCGGTCTACTCGTCGAGGGCTACGGAATGACGGAATCGTCGCCGGTGGCACTCGGCAACCCGATCGGTCCGTCGCGTCGGCCGGGCACCGTGGGGGTGCCGTTCCCGAGCACCGAGATCCGTGTCGTCGATCCCGAGAACCCGACGGTCGACCGTGCGGCGGGGGAGTCGGGCGAGCTGCTGCTCCGTGGCCCGCAGGTCTTCCAGGGGTACTGGGGTCGTCCGGACGAGTCGCGCGAGGCGTTGCTCGAGGGCGGCTGGTTGCGGACCGGCGACATCGTGACGGTGTCGGTTGACGGCTTCGTGACGGTCATCGACAGGGTGAAGGAGCTCATCATCACCGGCGGGTTCAACGTGAGCCCGTCCGAGGTGGAGGAGACGCTCCTGTCGCACCCGGACGTCGAGTCGGCCGCCGTGGTCGGCCTGCCGCGCGATTCCGGTGGCGAGGATGTGACGGCCGCGGTGGTCATGCGTGCCGGGACGGTGTTCGACGCCGGTTCGCTGCGCGACTACTGCCGGACCCGCCTCACGGCGTACAAGGTGCCCAAGCGGGTCGTGCAGCTCGACGAGCTGCCGACGTCGCTCATCGGCAAGGTGCTGCGCCGCAAGGTGCGCGACCAGCTCGTCGCGGATCGCAAGTCCGAGTAGCCGCCTGCGTCCGGGCACGTGCCCGTCCTCGCGGCACGTCGTACAAGACGTGCCGCGAGGACTTCGGCGTGCCGCAGTGGTCAGCCGCGGGACTCGGGGTGCAGCCAGTGACGTACGACGGGGATGAGCAGTGACAGTGCGACGAAGGTGATGGCGCCGCCGATGATGGCGTCGTCGATCGGTGTGTTGCGGCTGACCTGCACGATGCCCGAGACGATCGCGACGGGCAGGGCGGTGAGGGCCGCGACACGGACCTCTTTCCAGTAGTGGCTGTAGCGCATGGTGGTCCTTCGTCGGGTGACCGGATCGGTCGGTTCGTCCTGTCACGCGGGCGCGGACGAGTCACGGTAGCGTGCCCCGTGCGGGGGCGGGCAGGGGAGACCTCCCACCCGACGAGTGCGGCTTGTCTGGACCGGGCTGCCGTCGCCGGAGCCGTGTCACGGAGCGCCCTCGGAATCCGCTAGACTGTTCGAGTTGTCTTCTCCGCCCGCGGGGATGGCATCGGGCTGTGGCGCAGCTTGGTAGCGCACTTGACTGGGGGTCAAGGGGTCGCAGGTTCAAATCCTGTCAGCCCGACAGAAAAGCCCTGGTGTGGATCGACTTCCCACCAGGGCTTCGTCGTGCCCGCGAGAGGGGGCGCTTGATGCGTCGTTCATTCGGGCGCCGAAGGACTTCGGGCAGAGATTTTTACTGCCTTGTTCAACGAGGAGCCCCTGTGTATTCCCGAATCTCGAGCTGCCGGTAGCACCCGGAATCCGGACGCCTGTAGCCGGTCACTCGCTTGCGTGAATACGGAGGCTGCGCGTCTCGCTTGGGTCCAGCACGTCTCCATGAGTAACAGCCAGCGTGTTTAGATTCCGGACGGCGCAGTAAGCCAACAGCCGTCAACTTAGTCGGCACGCCGTCATGGTGACACCCGACCATACGAGAATGAGCAAACCTGCGCGGCNCGGAGAGGTGGGCAAACAACGATGCGCCAGCGTTCGAGTAGAAATTTTGACTGTGCCTGCAAGCCCTTGGTCAGTGAGTCCACTCACCATTCCGCAGTCGACATTTCGAAAATGCGCGCAGACCTGCAGACCCAACAATTGGGCTCGGTCGCGAGGTGGTGGCGGACTCAGGGATGGTCGTGTCTCACGGGAGAGCGAATGTTCGGTCTTGAGCGGTACTTTCGACATCTTTCTGGCAGAGTATGTAGCACTAGATCGCGCTTCGGGTGTGGGGCGGGGCAGGATGACGTGCCGGCCAACCTAGATAGGATGTGAACGACCAGGTACCCTCGCCAATTGGGCATGATTTCCTCAGTCAGCTTTAGGCTTCAGCGCACCCAGCCACCCCTGCGTCGCATGTGGCTGGCACCAAGAAATTCGCTATGGCTCGCAAATGAGGATCTCACATTTACAGAGAATGGATGAAGCCGGGATATTGGGACTTCGCCCCGACGTTATCAAATTGCGCCGGCCGCTTGCGAATGAGCAGGTCACGGACACTCCCGGTATTGGGAATTCTAGAGAGAAGCATGAATGGACCAGCAATCTTTCACGTCGAAAGCACGAGCCTTTGTCGCGATCGACGCCTTGGAGCAGGATCTTAGGCGGTGCATTCTTGAGTATCTACTTGATCATCTCGATCAGGATCAAGTGTTTGGAGCCGAAGCCGCCGGTCTTCGCAGCCGACGAGACTCTGATCCCGATGGAGAATCTGGGCTACTCACCGACTACCTATTCTTGAGGCAAGCTTATGACACTCTATTGCGGCACAAGCAGATAATTCCTCGTGACCTTGGTGATCTGTTGACCTTAAATGTGGGCCCGATGGATGGATTTGTGGCGGTTCGAAATAGGGTCATGCACGGGCGTCCCCTACGTTTCGATGATCTGGATAGCGCGCACACTTTCATTGCTCGATTGCGCTCTCGCTACTTCCCGACAACGGAGGCGATATTGAAGAGCCTCGAGCGGGACCCAGCGTGGCAACCGGCATTCGAGACCAAGCCAGCCCCTTTCGATCGAGTGCTCCACAACCTACCCTCCGCTGATTTCGACGAGACGGGGCTAGTGGGCCGATCCGTGGAGGGACGCCAGATCACCGACCTGTTGGTCAAAGGTCGCGATAGGATGATCACTCTCACCGGTGAAGGTGGTATTGGCAAGACGGCGCTGGCCTTGGATGCCTGCTACAGCCTAGTAGATTCTACTGATCCGCCTTTTGAGGCGGTACTTTGGGTTTCATTAAAGAATGAACGTCTCACTGCCGACGGAGTCAGAGGAATCTCTGATGCGATACGCGATATAAGCGGAGCGGCGGGGGAGCTGGGGCGTTCTCTAGACCCATCATTTGGGGGTAGCCTGGAAGAGCTCGCCGATTATCTCTCTGGCCTTCGGGCGCTAGTAGTAATCGATAATCTGGAGTCCGCTCAAGGTGACGAAGTGGTCGCGCTATATGATGCGCTCCCGGAGTCTGTCTCGTTCCTATTCACAAGTCGTGTCGGTATCGGGCAGATTGAACGACGGATTGCCATAGCGGGTCTGAGTGAACGCGACAGTTTGTTGCTCTTGAGGAAGTTCGCGTCCAGGCGAGGGCAGTCGTCTATAGCGAGTTTGACCGATCCTGTTGGCCGTGATGTCGTGCAGCGGCTTAGGCACTCCCCTCTCGCTATTAGATGGTATGTCCTGAGCGTCGAAGCGGGCAAGACGCCCACCGATGCGCTTCGAAATCAGACCGAGCTTCTTCGGTTCTGTGTTGACAACGTCTACGAGGCGCTATCCGCTGACGCGAAACTGGTTCTAGCAATCCTTCGAACTCTAGATCGTCCGATTTCTTTTGACGAATTAGCCGTGGTTGCAGCTCTGAATATTGACACACTGCGGATGGCTGCCCAGGTGCTTGCTCAGGGTTCTCTCGTGGTTAGGACCCCGGCATTAGAAGTTGGGGCCCCGGACCTGCTAGAGCTCTCGGCGACCGCACGCGCGTACCTACCGAGGGTTGACGCTAATAGTAGCGTGATGAGCGGTGTTTTGGACAGAGAAGCGGCTTTTGTCCGTGATCGTGAAGAAGCAAGGTTGAACGCCGCCAAGCGCGTATTTGACCCTAATGTGGTTATTGCGCGCTCGGACGAAGACGAACCAACGGCTCACCTCCTCCGACTAGCTCTTCGCCTCGCACGAAATGCTGACTTTGACGGAGCCGAGGCTCAATTGTCACGTGCGCGAATGCTCAACCCTGGATACTTTGAGGTAGATCGCGTAGAAGCTTTCATTCTGAGTAATCGCGGGAATTCGCCGGTGGCTAGCGCCCGGTATAGGGATGCTAGGTCCCAATGTGTCACAGACGAAGAGAGAGCTAGAGTCAGCTACTTCTTGGCTGGCCATCTCGCGCGAGCCGGTCATGATCTGGGCGGTGCATTGCCTCACGCCGAGTTTGCTTACGCGACGCTGCCGACCGCCGATACGGCCATGGCGCTTGGTAACTACTACGTTTGGGATCGCCGCTATTCGCTTGGGCAAGAACTTCTGGAGTCTGCACTCGAAGAAACTGGTAGCCACAAGCTCAGGCGGATTATAACGACCGCTATCGTCGATAGCTGGCGTCGATGGGCGGAGGCTGAGCTAGATGACAAAATGCCGGAATCGGCGTTGGAGAAGGGCCTATCGGGCACGCACACCGGCAAGCTACTGCTAGTGGAGAGTGCGCACGACTTTAGACTCGCGGATGCAGTCGTCCGCTCGATCGTGGTATCGGTCCGTGCCATCAAGAGCATGAATGATCCGTCAGATAGTCAACGCTTGCGCGTTGGATCAGAGCTCCAGTTTGCAATGAATGATCAGAGACTTCGAACGGTCGATTCGTGGGAGCGTCTGGTACGGGTAGTCGCTCAGTTGCCGGATGATTTCCTGCTTCATCAGAAGCGATTCTTGATTACCGCAGGAAGTCCTCGGGCCGAGCGTGACCAGATTGTGGGCCTCGAGTGGTCTGGCGAGCAAGTCAGTGAGGCGCGCAGATTCAGTGGAGCTATACTCTCGGTGAGGGAACGATACGCCTTCATATCCCATCCGGATTTTCCGGAAAATCTGTTTTTCCATTTTGGTGCTCTAGCGCATCCTGATGATCGTGGTGCGCTGATGGAGGGTCTTGCGGTCGAGTTTGATGTCTCGCAGGACGCTGAGGGTAGATATCGCGCCGAGAACGTTGTAGTCGTTCGCTGACGGATCGCCAGTACTTCGAAGGAAGGTAAGTGGGAGCACTTAGAGCTTGCGCTTTAAGTGAAAATGTCGGAGTGTGTGGCCACGATGCGGCAATCACGATGCTTGGGTCCTCGGCGCGTGATCCCGATTCCACGCGCGTCTGTTGCCTGTCTTGCCCAATCGCACAGCACACGACCGTCCTCGTCCACAAGCTTCGCGATGAGCGTATATGCGACCATCCGCCGATAATTGCCATGAGCAACATCATCGGGAACATCTTCGGGCGCCGAGGAGGTCTACGAGGTGCAGTCAACAGTCGGTCGGGTTGTTCGCGAGCGTGCCTGTGCTATCCAACATCGGAAAGAACTGGACGCTGACCCGTACCTAGCTAGCGAGAAGTTCGTAAGCGATGAGTTCTAGTCATCGCCGAGGCCTACAGTGTTCTGCACGCTGTCTAGTGGCTGCGTGCGAACGTGTAGCCCCCGATCCCTATCGCCGTGCCTGCCGTCCTCAGAGGGTCGGCTTGCCTTTGAGGCGGACGACACGCATTACGGTGATCTTTTCGCCATTCACCTTGATTGGAGGACCAAGACGATAGCGAAAGTGCGACACATGTCTACCTTTGCATGACCTTATCCGGCGAGCGACGGGACATTGGCTGCAATCCAGTCGTCTCGCCGAGGGCGGTCACGGGCCCCGAAATCCTTAAACGGACGTAGTTTAGCCCGACCATGAAGTCCCGGAAACGATCTGGTTTCCGGGACTTTTTCGTTGGCCCGCAGCGCGGGCAGGTGGTCAGGACCGCTCGTCGTATGCCGTTCGACTCGCTTCGATCATGGGGACGTGCTCTCCGGCCCACTCGGCGAGTCCCACCGCATGGGGGATGAGCGACTGCGCGAGGTCCGTCAGCTCGTACTCGACCCGTGGCGGCACTTCGGCGAAGGTGGTGCGGGTGACGAGCCCGTCGCGTTCCAGGTTCCTGAGGGTGAGGGTGAGCATGCGTCGGGAGATGCCCGGGATGCGCTGCTCGAGCTCCGTGAAGCGGAACGGCCCGTCATGGAGCGTCGCGATGAGGAGGAGCGCCCACTTGTCGGCGATGCGGTCGAGGAGTGAGCGGATGGCCTTGCCCTGGTCGCCCCTGACGGAACACAGCCTCTGATAGCGGAACACGGCACCCCTCGCGGCTCGGTCACACGCGTGTGCCTTTTGTACGCCGGTCCGATCCGGTCCACACTTGCGTTGGTTACCCATCGTAACCATCAACGCACACGCACTCGGAGGTTGCACATGGTGATCGCCTATTGGATCGTCGCAGGACTGCTCGCGGTCCTGTACCTGTACTCGGGCGGCATGAAGCTCGTCCGCTCTGCAGAGCAGCTCCGCCCGATGATGGCGTGGGTCGACGGCATGCCGCTCTCGGCGGTTCGAGTGATCGGACTGCTCGAAGTGCTGGGCGTGGTCGGCCTCATCCTGCCCCCGCTCGTGGGCGTCCTCACCTGGTTGACCGTCGCTGCGGCGGTCGGGCTGGTGCTGGTGCAGATCGGTGGTATCACCCTGCACGTGCGTCGCGGCGAGATCCGGGTCCTCGGGCTGAACGTCGCCCTGCTGGTGCTCGCCGCCGTCGAGATCTGGCTGGCGACGATCTGGCTGTAGCGGTGGCGGATCGGTCCCTGCCTCGTCAGCCGGCTCAGGGGACGAGCACGATGCGCCCGAACACGTCCCCGGCGTCCATGAGACTGTGCGCCTCGGCGGCGTCGCTCAGCGGCAGGGTGTCGTGGACCACCGGCGAGAGCGCGCCTCGGACGGCGTCGTCGAACACCTCGGCTCGCACCCGGGCGAGTTCCTCGCGCGGCACGGTGTCGAGGCTCAGGGTTCCGAAGGTGATCGATCGGCGGAAGCCGGCCAGGAGAGCCGTGCCGAAGTCGGCGGGCGGGAACCCGCCCACCACGCCCACGGCGATCAGGCGGCCGTTCGGCGAGAGCCGCTCGATGAACCGGGGGAGATCGGGACCGCCGACGATGTCGAGGATGACGTCGAACTCCGCCGGGGCGTCCGCATCGTCTGCGCCGGAGCGGTCGAGCACATGGGTTGCACCGAACGCCCGCAGACGTTCCCCGCGTTCGGAGGACGAGGTGGTGACGGCGATGACGCCGGCGCCGGCACGAGCGGCCAGCTCGACGCCGGCCAGGCCGATACTCCCGGCGGCCCCGCGCACGAGGACGGATTCGCCCTCGGTCAGGCGAGCGCGTTCGAGCGCGAAGTGCGCGACCGGGAACGCGCTGCCCAGCGTCACCGCCTGGACGGGCGTCAGGTCGGAGGGCAGCTCGACGATCTCGTCTGCTCGCGCGATCACGTGCTCGGCGTAGGCGCCCGAGCTCCCCGTGAACGCCCAGACCCGTCGACCGACCCACGCGGGGTCGACGTCGGGCCCGGTCGCGGTGATGACACCGGCTGCTTCACTTCCCGGGATCATCCCCGAGTCCCGTGCGGCTTCGGCGATCCCGCCCCGGCGGATCACGACGTCGACCCCGCCGACGCCTGCGGCCTCCGTTCGAACGAGGACCTCACCGGCCCCGGGCGTGGGGACGGGCAGGTCTGTCACCTCCATCCCGCTCGGGTCGCCGAAGGTCCGGATGATCACTGCGCGCATGGGTGCACTCCGTTTCGCGGCGGGGGATCTGACCCGCCTCCCGAAACGTAACGGACGCACCCGTCCACTTGAGTAATGTGAGACATATGTCCGCAACACTGCCTCAGAACCTGCGTTCCGACGCCCAGGAGAACCGTGACCGCGTCCTCGCGGCAGCCCGCGAACTGTTCGGGACCGACGGTCTCCACGTGACGATGCGAGAGATCGCCCGCCGAGCCGGTGTCGGGCCGGCCACCCTCTACCGACGGTTCCCGACCAAAGCCGATCTGGTCCGAGCCGCCTTCGTGAACGAGCTCGACGCCTGCCGCTCGATCGTGGTCGACGCCCGCGCAGACGTCGACCCCTGGCGTGGCTTCCGCGGCATCATCGAGGAGGTCCTGGTCCTCAACGCTCGGAACCAGGGGTTCACGGACGCGTTCCTCGCCGCCTACCCCGATGCCGTCGACTTCCGGACCCAGCGTGAACAGGCCGTGCGTGCGATCACCGCCGTCGCTCGTCGTGCCATCGACGTCGGTGCGCTGCGCGCGGACTTCGTCCTCGACGACTTCCTCGTGGTCCTGCTCGCGGCTCGCGGACTCTCACGTACGACGGAGACGGAGCGCGTCCGAGCTGCACGACGCTACGCCGCGCTCGTGATCGACGGACTGCGTGCGTCAGACCGGCACGAAGCGCTCCCGCCAGCACCGCGACTATTGTCGAGCGTCATCCCGGCGTAGCCGGCAGGTGCAGGTTCACGATCCGACGCGTTCACCGGCGTCAGTGGTGATTGGGGTGAAGACGTTGACGAGGTTGCCGTCGGGGTCGCGGAACAGCAGCGAGCGGTTGCCCCACGGCATGTTCGTCGGGTCGTTCACGAACGTCTCCACGACGCCCTGCAGCGTCGTGTAGGCCGCGTCGACGTCCTCGACGAGCAGATCGAGGATGACGGATCGGTTGGCTCGCGGTGCGGCGGCGTTCTCACCCAACAGTGGGATGGTCGCTGAACTGGCGATGGCGAGCGTGCCGGTGTCGGTGCGCACCTCGGCGAACAGTGGGTGCAATCGTGTCGCGGTCGCACCGGTGACCCGCTCGTAGAAGACGACCAGGGTGTCGACGTCGTCGGTGATGATCCGGGTGGCTGCGAGTTGCATGCGTGTCTCCTTGGCTGGTGGTGTTCCGCGCGGGTGCGGCGGCGGTGACGACGATAGAGCCGATACCGGACAGATTTCGCCCGGTATTCTCATGAGATGGGACATGCCGGCTCGCCGACTGCTCGAGCGCTGCAGCTGCTCGAGTTGCTGCAATCGGCGGAGATCCGCAGCGTGCCAGAGCTCGCCGAACGGTTGGGCGTTGATGAACGGACCGTGCGCCGCTCCGTGCAGCGTCTCGTGGACATGGATGTCCCGATCGAGTCGGTGCGCGGCCGCTACGGCGGGTACCGCCTCGCCGTCGGCCGACAGGTGTCGCCGATCATGCTCACTGACGAGGAAGCGGTCGCCGTCTTCCTCGGCTTGAGTGAGGCTCAATCGTCCTTGGACTCCCCGGACGTCGCAGCGCAGATCGCCCTCGCGAAGATCCGACGATCCCTCCCGGCCGCATCCGTGGACCGCCTCGAGGCGGTCCTGCAGGCCGCAGCACGGAGACCGACGCGCCACGACGTGCCCGACGCGGGAGTCCTGCTCACCGTGTCGGACGCGATCCGAGCGAGACGCCCCGTGGAATTGCGCTACCGCGACGCGGAGGACACGCCCTCGCGTCGCACGGTGCATCCGTTCGACCTGCTCGTCCACGCCGGTCGTTGGTACCTGGACGCGTTCGACGTCGAGCGAGTGGAGGAGCGCACCTTCCGGGTCGACCGCATCCGATCGGCGCGGACGTTGCCCGGCGTCTTCCCAGACCCGGTTGCTCGAGCGGAGCGCCCTCCACTCGTCGACCGCTTCGCGGGGGCGGACTACCGATGGCACGTCCGATTGCGCATCCAGGCGAGCGTCCCGCAGATACGGGCACACTTCCCGGAGAGCGTGGCCGTCGTGGACTCGATCGAGGACGCACCTGGCTGGCATCGGGTCTCGATCCGAGCCAAACGCCTCGACTGGCTTCCAGCGGTGATCGCCGGGCTGGGAGATCATGCGGTGATCGTCGACGAGCCTGAAGACCTCAGAGCACTCCTCCACGCGACAGCGACGCGGATGCTCCGCATCGCGCGCGGCGCGGATGGGACGCCTCCGCTCCCGTAGGGCGCGGCCGTGCGAATCACGTCAAAGCACGCCGCCGGTCGCCCGGGGTGGCGGTGACCGCCAGGGGTTCCGGCGGGCGTGCTCGGAGCGCCGGCCGTCCGACCAGCGCCCAGCCGCCGCGTCACCGTCCGATGAGCCGCTCGGATTCGTCCCAGAGTCGACGGGCGTCGTCCAGGTTCCGCATCGGCGTCCACAGTGCCGGGAGGAGCGCGGGTCGGCCACCGATGCTTCGACCGATGCCGAGGATCCTGGTCGGCGTGAGGACCGCTCAGCTCGCCAGCTGCCCCCCGCCTTGGGGGTTGTCGATGCCATGGCGTGATAGGAGCATCAGCTGCATCGGAACCAATGGAGGTTCGAATGCGGAATCCAGAGGTATGGCTTACCCTCGTCGCCTTGCTCGGGGGTGTCGTCATTACCGGGGCCCTCTTCGCGCCGATCGCAGCGATCATCGCCGGGGTCGGATTCCAACTCAAGCGGAAGGAACGGGGCATCGCTCCAGGACTGTTGCTCTTCAGCCTTGCTGCGATCGTCTTGGCGATCTTCATCTACCCGGCCCACTTCCGTGCCGTCGCCACGTGTGATGCGATCGCCGCAGGGGCTTCGAACTCGCCGCTGGAGCGACTACTCGATACACCCATGGAGCGGCGGATGGACGCACTGGAGGCAGGCTGCAACGATCTGCCGTTCTACGAGATGCGCGAGTACTGACCCTTCGGTCTCGACAGCGTGCCGTTCAGCTCGTTGCAGGGAAGGGGCGCAGCTCCAGGCGGCCGTTGCGGGCCATCGGGTGGCGGGCCGCGATGTCGATCGCCTCGTCGAGGTCGGTGCACTCGAGGATGTCGAAGCCCCAGAGGGTGTCGGTCGCACCCGGGATCGGGCCGTTGGTGACGAATCGCTCGCCGGCGCGGACACGGACGCCGCGCGCCTCGCTCGGATCGAGCACGTCGCCGAGGAGCCGCCGCCTGGTCGTGTCCAGCTCCTGGACCCAGTGGTCGACGTCGGAGTCGTCGGTCGGTTCGTCGGGCACCGGGTCCGTGAGGACGAACATCATGAATCGCATACGTTTCCTCTCATTCGACGCTCGCGAGAGCGTACTCGTTGTCGCTATCGGATCGGGTTGACGACTGGTACTGCGCTCTCGTCGCGCCAGAGGGTCTCGATCGGGATCGACTGACCAAGGATGCGCTCCGCCGCCCGATGGCCGGAGTGGAATGCCGCCGTCACCGTCGCGGGGTCGTCGGTCCAGGTCGCCTCGCCCGCGAGGTGCAGGACGCCACCGACCGGGGTCGCGAGGGCGTCGTGGTCGTCGGTCGTCGAGCCGACGGTCATGTAGGCATAGGACCCGCGCGAGAACGGGTCGTCCTGCCAGCGCGTGACGTGCACCTCCGTCGGCTCCTCGACACGGTCGCCGTACAGGCGCCGCAGCTGCTCGAGGTTCGACTCCACGACGCACGACTCGTCCCAGTCCCGGATCTCCACGGCCGTCGGGCCGGCGGCGAACGTCAGCAGCGTCGGCGATTTGTGCGCCGTCGTGAGGTCGTACCAGGAGTGCCAGCGTCGACTCTCCGAGCCTTGCTGTCGAATCGCGTAGACGTCCTCGTCCCAGAATCGCCGCTCGAACCGCAGGAACACCTTCTCGAACGCGTTCATCCGCAACCGGGAGAGTGCGCCGGCGACCGGCTCCGGCAGCGGGGGATCGATCGCGAATTCGTCCGACTGCAGCACCCCGACCGGCACCGTCACCACCACCGAGCCCGTGTGCAGCACCACCTCGCCCATCGGTCCCTGCGCGGTGACCTCGACGCCGTCCGCAGACCACCGCACATTCGTCACCACGTGCTCCAGGCGCACATCGAGCCCCTCGGCCAATCGCCGGGGGAGCACGTCGTACCCGTCGGGGAACACGACCTCGTCACCGTCGATCGCGTCGTCGTCGAGCCCGTGGGCCGCGAGGTCCTCGATCCATGCGCCGTACTGCTCCTCCGAACGATGCTCCAGGTACTCGCGGACCCGCTGCACCCGCTCGGCGTCCCAGCCCTGCAACGCGAGCGCCGCCTCCGTCACGTCACGGTACGACGCGTCCGGGGCTGACTCGGCGACGACACCGAGGAGCGTCGCGTCGAGGGCGTGGACGTCCTCGGCGAAGCCGCGAGCCTCGGCGTCCGACAGACGCTCGCCGCCGGGCCCGTAGTACGCGATCGGCCGGCTGTCCGGCTGGTAGCCGCCGACGGTGAACTCAACTGTCCGCATCCCGAACGCGTCGGCCGCCGTGGCGACCGCACTGTCGTTCACCCCGTGCACCCACGATGCGCCGAGATCGGTCACCTGACCGTCGCGACGCTCGGTCGACACCCGCCCGCCGACCCGGTCACGGGCCTCGACGACGACCACTGCTCGTCCGGCGGCCGCGAGGAGTCGTGTGGCGACGAGCCCGGCGACGCCGGCACCGACGACGACCGTGTCGAAGCGGGTGTCGGCTTCGGGCGTCTGCGCCGATGCCTCGTCCGACGCGCTCATCGCGGGTCGCCCATGTCGCCGGTGGCCGGTGTGCCGTCGATCCGTTCGTACCTGAGGTGGACGGTCCCTGCGGGGGAGGTGGTCGCCGGGCCGAGCAGGCGCAGCGAGGACGGCACCGTGCCGGTGGCGAAGACCCGCTTCCCGGTGCCGAGCGTGATCGGGTACACCCAGAGGTTCAGCTGATCGAACAGTGCGTCAGCGAGCAGGGTCTGCACGAGGTCGAGGCTGCCGATGACGTGGATCTGCGCATGGCGCTCGCGCAGTGATCGAACGGCCTGGGGGAGGTCCGATCCGAGTTGCGTCGAGTTCCCCCACCCCAGCTTCCTCGGCTCGCGTGACGCGACGTACTTCGGCAGTCGGTTGAAGAGCCTGGCGATGCCGTCGTCCTGGCCACCCTCCTGGTGCGGCCAGTACCCGGCGAAGATGTCGTAGGTCCGGCGCCCGAGCAGGAGGGCGTCCATGCCCACCATGCCGGCATCGATCTGCTCCCCGTCGACCTCGTCGATGAGCGGCGCCTGCCAGCCACCGAACGCGAACCCGTCACTGGGATCCTCCTCCGGCCCACCGGGCGCCTGAGCGACGCCGTCGAGGGTCATGAAGAGGTCGATGTGGATGCGTCCCATGTCCTGCTCCGATCTGCTGCACTCACGATCCACCGGCGGGCAGGCGGTGTCAACGGCTGTCGGCTGAGAACGCACTGACGAAAGGGCGTCGGCCGTGTCCTGGGCGAGTAGCGTTCGGAGTGGATCCGCTTGCGCACACCAGTGCTCGAGCAGGACGTCGTTCGACAGATGAGAGGCATCACACCATGACCGATCTGGACACCATCCCCGTCACCACCCTCGACGGCCGGGACACGACCCTCGCGGAGTGGGACGGGAAGGCCAAACTCGTGGTCAACGTCGCGAGCCGCTGCGGCCTCGCACCGCAGTACGAGAAGCTCGAGGCGCTCCAGAAGGAGTACGCCGACCGCGGCTTCACGGTGATTGGCTTCCCGAGCAACCAGTTCCTGCAGGAGCTCGGCGACAACGAGAAGATCGCCGAATACTGCTCGGCCACCTGGGGCGTCACCTTCCCGATGATGGACAAAGTGAAGGTCAACGGCCGGAACCGGCACCCGCTCTACCAGGAGCTCGTGAAGACCGCCGACGCGAACGGCAAGGCCGGCAACGTCAAGTGGAACTTCGAGAAGTTCCTCATCGCGCCCGACGGCACCGTGCACCGCTTCCGTCCGACCACCGAGCCGGATGCCCCCGAGGTCATCGCCGCGATCGAGGACAGCCTTCCCGCGTGACGCCGGGACGGCCGGGCGCGCTCACCGGTAGGTGACTCCGGTGAGCGCCTCGGCCGTTCTCCAGAGCTCGGCGGCGACGTGCTCGTCGCGGGCCGCCGAGGTCCGGTCGACGGGCTTCGGGGCACCGCGCATCTCACCGAAGCCGCTCGGACCGTAGTAGCCGCCGGGCTCGACATCGGGCGACGTCGCCGCATACAGCGTCGGAAGCGCACCCATCTCGGCGCTCTGACCGAGGAGCCGGGTTCCCCACGCGAGGAGCGGACCCTGCGCGGACTCGGTGTGGGACTGGAGCTCGGTCGACGCGAAGCCGGGGTGTGCGGCCACGGACAGCACCGAGGAACCCTCCGCCGTGAGGCGTCGCTGCAGTTCGGCCGAGAACATGAGGTCGGCGAGCTTCGACTGGCCGTAGGCGGACCAGCGCCGATACGTCCGGTTGCGCCAATTGAGATCGGCCAGGTCGATCTTGCCGGCGCGGTGTGCAGCACTCGACAGCGTCACGACCCGCGTGGTGATGCGGTCGATCAGGAGGCCGGTGAGCGCGAAGGGCCCGAGGAAGTTCGTGCCGATCTGCATCTCGAAGCCGTCGGCCGTGCGTCGTTCGGGAACCGCCATGACGCCGGCGTTGTTCACCAGCACGTCGACCCGCTCGACGCCGTCGGCGAATCGGCGGACGGACGCGAGGTCGGCGAGATCCAGCTGCCGCACTTCGACGTCGCCGGTCATCGTCGCCGCGGCCCGCGCGCCCTTGTCCGTGTCGCGGCAGGCGAGGATCACGGCGGCACCGTGGGCGGCGAGCTCGCGGGCCGTGACCGCGCCGATCCCGCTGTTCGCGCCGGTCACGATCGCGACGCGGCCGTGCTGATCGGGGATGTCTGCTGCGGTCCAGGGGCTCATGAGGGCGACGTTACGCCATCACGATCTTCCGATTACACATATCGTTCACAGCTTCACCGATATATCGTTGAGCATCGTTCACGTACGACGAAGGAGAGCAATCATGGGTGGATTCCCAAGCGGTGGCGCAGGATTCGGTGGCGCAGGGTTCGGTAACGGCGGAGGCTTCGGCAACGGAGCCGGCTTCGGTACCGACGGCATGTGGCAGATGATGGAGCAGCTGCGTTCGAAGTTCGAGAAGAGCGCCGGCTCGCGCGTCGGCCGAGGCGACGTCCGCTCCGCCGTGCTGGCCCTCCTGGCCGAACAGCCGATGCACGGCTACCAGATCATCCGCGAGATCGAGGAGCGCAGCGGCGGCTCCTGGAAGCCCAGCGCAGGCTCGGTCTATCCGACGCTGCAGCTGCTGTCCGACGAGGGCATCATCACGGCCGAGGAGTCGGGCGGCCGCAAGACCTACGCACTGACCGAGGCCGGTCGCGACGAGGTCGCCGAGTCCGGGGCATCCGCTCCGTGGCAGAACGCCGAGTCGTCCGAGCACCCCGGCTTCACCGCTCTGCCGAAGGCCGGCGTCGAGCTGGCCCAGGCCGCAGCCCAGGTCGGCCGCACCGGCACGCCCGAGCAGGTCCAGCAGGCCGTCACCATCCTCGACGACGCTCGCAAGCGCCTCTACGCGATCCTCGCCCAGGACTGACCGAGTGTCGTCGACCGGCGGGACGCCCAGCGACTCGGCGTCCCGTTTCGGCGAGCTCCCCATGAGCGGGCGGGCCGGCGTTCCAGCCGGTCCGCCCGCTCACGGGCGCGCCCGGTACCGTCGCATCCTCCGCTTCGCGAGCTGGCACCTGGCCGCCGCCTGGTGGTTCGAGATCGTCCTGCCGCGGTTCGGGCTCATCAAGCTGACGGAGCGGACCCGCACGCGCCGCATGCAGAAGTTCGCACGACGGTTCCACGTGCTCGCCGTCGACCTCGGCGGCCTCATGATCAAGGTCGGCCAGTTCATGTCGTCGCGCCTCGACGTGCTCCCGCCGGAGATCACGAAGGAGCTCGAAGGCCTGCAGGACGAAGTCCCGCCCGTCGCCTTCCCACGCATCCGCGCGCTCGCCGAGTCGGAACTCCGTGTGCCGCTCTCGCAGGTCTTCGCCGGCATCGACGAACGCCCCGTCGCAGCGGCCTCGCTCGGCCAGGCGCACCGCGCCCTGCTCGCTCCGGCGCTCGCCGCGGACACGGGGCTCGACGCCGTCGTGCTCAAGGTCCAGCGGCCGGGCATCGACGAGATCGTCACCGTCGACCTCGCCGCCCTGCGCAAGGTGGGCGGCTGGTTGCGCCGCGTCCGGCTCGTGTCCGACCGCGTCGACATGCCTGCGCTCGTCGAGGAGTTCGCCGCGACGAGCCTCGAGGAGATCGACTACCTCCATGAGGCTGCGAGTTCCGAGCGGTTCGCCGCCGACTTCGCGGGCGACGACCGCGTCTCCGTACCCGCGGTGGTGTGGGAGCGCACGACCCAGCGCGTCCTGACGCTCGAAGACGTCACCGCCATCAAGATCACCGACGCGGACGCCCTGCGCGCCGCCGGCATCGATCCGGTCGACGTGGCACCCGTGTTCGCCGCCGTCATGTTCGACCAGCTCTTCACCAACGGGTTCTTCCACGCCGACCCGCACCCCGGCAACATCTTCGTGACGCCCGTCGAGGCTGCCCCGGGCGAGCGACCCTGGAAGTTGACCTTCATCGACTTCGGGATGATGGGCGAGGTCCCGCCGACCACGAGGCGCGGCCTCCGGAAGCTGCTCATCGCCGCCGCATCGCGCGACGGCAAGGGCCTGGTCGACGCGATCCGCGACCTCGGCGTCCTCCTGCCCTCTGCCGACACGACCGAGCTCGAACGGGCCATGACCGCGCTGTTCGGGCGCTTCGGCGGCATGGGGTTCGCGGAACTGCGCGACGTCGATCCGAAGGAGTTCCGCGACTTCGGCAACCAGTTCAGCGAGGTGATCCGCACGCTGCCGTTCCAGCTGCCCGAGAACTTCCTGCTCATCATCCGCGCGATCTCGCTCACCTCCGGTGTCTGCAGCGCCCTCGACCCAGAGTTCAACCTCTGGGACTCCGTCGAGCCCTACGCCGCGCAGCTGCTGCGCGACGAGCGTGGCAACGTCGTCCAGGACCTCGGTCGCGAGGCACTCGACATCGCCACGGTCGCGGTCCGCCTGCCGAAGCGTCTCGACGCGGTCATCACGCGGGTCGAAGCCGGCACGGTCGCGACCACCAACCCGAGACTGGAACAGCGGATCGCCCGGCTCGACCGCACGACGGGCCGGGTCGTCTCGGCCGTGCTGTTCGCCGCGCTGCTCGTCGCGGGCACCGTGCTCCGGGCCGACGACGCCGTGCTCGGCACCGTCTTCATGGTGGTCTCCGCCGTGCCGCTCCTCCACGCACTCTTCTCGGGGCGACGCAGGCACTGACCCCGGCGAGGGGTCGTCGCCACGGCACACTCCTGACGCGAAAACCTGGATCATCGGTCCATAGGCCGGTCTCCGGCGCTCCAGCACACTTGCCTGAATCGATCGGGCAAGCACGAGGGAGCACCACCGGATGGAATCGTTCGACGTCGCGGTTGTCGGCATGGGAGCTCTCGGCAGTGCCGCCGCCTACCACCTCGCCCGTCGGGGCGCGAAGGTCGTCGCCTTCGAGCAGTTCGAACTCGGGCACGTCCGCGGCGCCTCGCACGACACCTCGCGGATCGTCCGGACGTCGTACGGCGCACCGCAGTACGTGCGACTCGCGCAGTCTGCCTACCGTGACTGGACGGACCTCGAGCAGGAGTCGGGCGAGCGGTTGCTCACCATCACCGGCGGGGTCATCTTCCTGCCCGTCGACGGGCCCTACTCGGCCACCGACTTCACCGCGGCACTGGAGGAGTGCGGGGTCCCGCACGAGCTGCTGACGCCGGCCGAGGTGCAGGCGCGGTGGCCGCAGTTCCGGATCCCCGAGAACGTGGAGACGGTCTACACCGCCGACACCGGCATCGCCCACGCGGCGCGCACCGTCGCGACTCTGCAGCTCCGTGCTCGGGCGCTCGGTGCGGACATCCGCGACCGCACCCGGGTCGACGCGCTGACCCCTGATGGATCCGGCGTCGTGGTGCAGACCTCCGGCGGCCCGGTGCGTGCCGGCAAGGTCGTCCTCGCCGCCGACGCGTGGGCCAACGAGCTGCTCGAACCCCTCGGTGCGGCGATCCCGCTCGACGTGATGCAGGAGCAGGTCACCTACTTCCGCCCGGCCGACGCCGAGCATCTCGATCGCGAGCGGTTCCCGGTGTGGATCTGGGAGGACGAGGAGTGCTACTACGGCTTCCCGACCTTCGGGGAACCGACGGTGAAGGCCGCACGCGACGTCTCGGAGAACCGCATGTCGCCGGCGGAGCGCACCTTCGTCCCGTCTCCGGACCTCACCGGGCAGCTGGCCGGCTTCATGGCGGACCTCGTGCCGGCGTCGGGCCCCGAGCTCCGCACGGTGACCTGCCAGTACGCGCTCACCCCGGACCGGAACTTCGTCCTCGGCCCGCTCGAGGAGCACCCGGACGTCATCGTCGCCCTCGCCGCCGGTCACGGCTTCAAGTTCACGCCCGCGTTCGGACGCATCCTCGCGGAGCTCGCGCTCGACGGGGAGACGAGCGACGACATCTCGAGCTTCGCCCCGTCCCACGCCCGCAGCGCCGACCGCGTCTCACCGATGCCGACCTCCGCGAGCTGATCCGGAGCTCGGCGTGGAGCGGGCCGGTCCGAGTGCTGCAGGTTACCGTCCGGACTGCAACTGCTCGCGGAGCTCGTCGAGGCGGACGGCGATGCCGAGCCGGAACATGCGCTCGTCCTCGCGCCAGGAGGCTCCGAGGACCTGGTCGAGCCGGTCGAGGCGCTGCAGGATCGTGTTCGTGTGGAAGTTCAGGGCGCGCGCCGTGCGGGTGGGGCTCGCGTTGTTCCGCACGAACGCACGCAGCGTCCCGAGCAGGTCGGCGTTCCGCTCGGCGTCGTAGCGCCGGACGAGTCCGATGGTGTCTCGCAGGAAGTCGGCGAGCGCCCGCGCATCGGTGTCGAAGATCGCCGAGTAGGGCAGGAAGTCGTCGGTCGATGCGGTGAGGTCCGAGAGTTCCAGTGCGGCGATGAGTCTGGCGGTGCGCATCGCGCTGGTGAACGCGGAGGTGAGGGCGTCGGGGGCGGTGCGGGGCACGACGGCGACGACGGGCTGCTGGATGCTGCCGGCGACGTGTCGGCGGACGGCGTCGGCGTCGAGCGGCCGACGGCCGGAGGAGTGTGCGGCGACGACGTACCCGCGGTACTCGCCGACGAGCGCATGGTCGTCGAGTCGGCGGCTGAGCGCTCGGGCGGCGGTGGTCTGTTGGTCTCCCGGGACGGCGAGGAGGAGCAGGGAGTCGAGTTCGTGCAGGTCGATGCCGAGGCGCCTGGCGCGTCGTTCGACGTCGGATCGGCGTTCGGGCACGTCGTCGAGGAGGTCGGCGATGAGCTCGCTGCGGACACGGTGGTCGGCGCCCGAGGCCGCCTCCTGCTGGAGTTCGAGAAGTGCCGCGACCTGCGCCGCGCGTTCGACGGTGCGGAGGTCCACGGCGCCGAGCTCGAAGTCGCCGTCGCCGAGGATGAGGGCGCCGAAATGCCGGCTGCCGGCAGACAGGGCGGCGACCGCTCCGACACCGCCGCTCGCGACCAGGACGCAGTGGCCCGAGCGACGGCTGTCGGTGATGGCCGCGCGGGTGACGTCGTCGAGGTCGAGCATGCCGGGGGAGAGCGGGAGACCGGCTGCCGCGATCACCCGGTCCTGCGCGTCGGTGACGGCGACCGCACGGCCGAGTGCGGTGGCGAGCGTCTCCGCGACGGGCGCGAATCCGCCCCCGGCGAGGACCGCCTGGACGAGTTCCTGGTGGACGGTGTTCGCCCGGTCACGTTCGACGAGGTGGGCGGTGAGGTCCGCGAGGTTCCGCCGGCTGGCGTCCTCGGAGTCCTGCAGGTCGCGGAGGGTCTGCGTGGTCTGGAGGATCACCGAGGCGTGGTCCGCGAGCGCAGCCAGGAGTGCGACCTCGTCGGGGGAGAAGTCCTTCCGGTCGCGGTTGCCGACGAAGAGGACGCCGAGGACGTCGTCGCTCGTGAGCATCGGCACGCCGAGCAGGGAGACGAGCCCCTCCGCTGCGACCGCGTCGTCGATGCCGCGCTCGTGTCGGTCGGTCGAGTAGTCGGAGTAGTCCGCGACCCACTGGGCCGTGCGCGATTCGACGACGACGCTCGCGAGTCCGCGCCCGGGAGGCACCCGGAGCGTCTGGAACGACGGACTGACGGAGCCACTCGTCTCGCGGACCCGCAGCTCGTGGGTGACCGGGTCGAACTCGGACAGGTAGGCCAGATCGACGCCCATCATCTGGTGGGCGCGCTGGACGAGCCTGGCGAGCACGGCGTCGCTGTCGCGGAGCTCGGCCAGTTCGCGGGCGCTCGAGAACAGGGCGGAGAGCTCGTGCTCGCGGCGTCGCAACCGGATCAGCTCCCGCTCGGTGTCGTGGACGGGTTCGGCGTCGACGAGGTCGGTGGCCGTTCGCACGTCGGCAGGCTCTCGCATCGGGTCTCCTGACTGGTCCCTCAGGAGTCTAAAGCGACGGCCGGTCCAGCGGGGTGTGGGATCCACCCACACGATCGCCGATCCGCTGAGTCATCCGCCCATCGTCGTCGACGATCACCGCTCCTAGGGTCGTCTTGACCGCAGCACCGAGGATCCGGTGTCTGCCTGTACCGAAGGGCGACCCATGCCGAGAAACAGCCGAATCCAGGGGCTGCGCGACCACACGCCGGACGAGCGGCTCGACCTCGTCGCCGAGGGGGCCGGGATCGCGGCGGAGGCGCTCGCCGCACTGCGACCCGATGCCGGCCTGTCGATCGCCCAGGCGGACCACCTCGTGGAGAACGTCGTCGGCGTCATCGCCGTCCCGGTGGGCGTCGCGACGAACTTCACCATCGACGGCGAGGACCGACTCGTCCCCATGGCGACCGAGGAGCCGAGCGTCGTCGCCGCGGCATCCAACGCCGCCCGCATCGCACGCGTGCACGGCGGCTTCCGGACGTCGTCGTCGGGCGACGTCATGATCGCGCAGATCCAGATCCTCGACGCCGTCGACCCGCACGCCGCGCGGCTCCGCGTCCTCGAGGCCAGAGACGAACTGCTCGCCCTCGCGAACGAGCTCGACCCGATCCTCGTCTCCTTCGGCGGTGGCGCCCGAGACATCGACGTCCGGATCCTGCCGACGCGCGTGGGGACGCAGGTCATCGTCCACCTCCACGTCGACGTCCGCGACGCCATGGGTGCGAACGCCGTGAACACGATGGCTGAGGCGATCGCGCCCCGCATCGCCGAGATCGCCGGATCGCGGACCCTCCTGCGGATCCTCACGAACAAGGCCGATCAGCGCATCACCCGTGCCAGGGCGGTGTTCGACGCCGACCTCCTCGGTGGTGCGCAGGTCGTCGCCGACATCGTCGCCGCGAGCGCGTTCGCCGAGGCCGATCCGTACCGGGCGGCCACGCACAACAAGGGCATCATGAACGGCATCACGGCCGTCGTGCTCGCCACGGGCAACGACACCCGGGCGGTCGAGGCCGGCTGCCACTCCCACGCGGCTCGGTCCGGTCGCTATTCGGCGCTGTCGCAGTTCGAGCAGGATGCCGACGGGAACCTCGTCGGCACGATCGAGGTCCCGCTGGCCGTCGGGCTCGTCGGTGGAGCGACGAAGGCGCATCCGACGGCGCAGGCGGGCGTGACCCTCCTCGGCGTCGAGACGGCCCGGGAACTCGCGGCCGTCATCGCCTCGGTGGGCCTCGCCCAGAACCTGGCCGCATGTCGGGCGCTCGCCGCCGAGGGCATCCAGCGCGGCCACATGACCCTGCACGCCCGGACGATCGCGGCGAGCGCCGGTGCGACCGTGGATGAGATCGGGGCGGTCGCGGCGAGGATCGTCGCCGACCGTCGGATCCGGGTCGAGTACGCGCGCGAGGTGCTCGACGAGCTCCGGGCGACGTCGGCATGAGCGGCCTTCCGCAGCCCCGGATGGAACCGGTGGACGGCCTCCCGACGCGGGTGCGCGTCTACGAGGTGGCGCCGCGCGACGGGCTGCAGGCCGAGACGGACATCCTGCCCACGTCGGTGAAGGCGGAGCTCTGTCGGCGCCTGTACGAGGCGGGGTCGCGGGACCTCGAGGTGACGAGTTTCGTGCCGGCCACCTGGATCCCGCAGTTCGCGGATGCGGAACGGCTCGTCGCTGGCCTCGAGGTGCCGACGGGTGCGCGGGCGGTCGGCCTCGTGCCGAACCTGCGCGGCCTGCATCGGGCGATCGACGCTGGTGTCCGGGAGGTCTCCGTCGTCGTGAGCGCGTCGGAGTCGTTCGCCAGGGCCAATCTCAACACCTCGCGCGAGGGGGCGGTCGAACGGGCCGAGGAGGTCGTCGCCACCGCGACCGCGGAGGGGGTGCCGGTGCGCGGCTACGTGTCGATGGCGTTCGGGGACCCCTGGGAGGGTGCGGTCGATCCGGCGACGGTCGTCGAGGCCGCCGTGCGGCTGTACCGCGCCGGGTGTTCGACCGTCGCCGTCAGCGACACGATCGGGGTGGGGACGCCCGGGCTCACGACCCGGGTCGTCCGGGACGTGCTCGCCGCCGGGATCCCGGTCGAGGCGGTCGCGCTGCATCTGCACGACACCTACGGGCAGGGACTCGCCAACGTGTACGCGGCGCTCTCGCTGGGCGTCGCCGAGTTCGACTCCTCCGTGGGTGGCCTGGGTCGCTGCCCGTACGCGAAGGGCGCCACCGGTAACCTCGCAACCGAGGACCTCGTGTGGATGCTCCACGGGCTCGGGATCGAGACCGGGCTCGACCTCGGGGCCCTCGCCGCGACGACCGTCTGGTTGGCGCGCGTCCGGGGCGTCGCAGCCCCCTCGAACGTGGCGACGGCCCTGGCGGCCGCAGCGTCCGCGGTCGACACCCCGAGCACCGCAGGAGGCGGCAGATGAGGCACACCACCGAGTACGTTCAGGGCGACGTCGAAGCGGTCCGCGCACTCGTGCGCGAGCACCCCTGGGCAACGGTCGTCAGTCACGTCCCCGGTCGTGGGCTCGTCTCGTCGCACTATCCGGTCCTGCTCGAGGAGGACGAGGACGGGATCGTGCTCCTCAGCCACGTCGGGCGGCCGGACGAGCGACTGCACGAGCTCGGTCAGCACGAGGCCATGGTGATCGTCTACGGCCCCCAGGGGTACGTGTCGCCGAGCTGGTACGACACGTCGCCGGCCGTCCCCACCTGGAACTTCGCGGTCGCGCACCTGTACGGGGTGCCCGAACTGCTCTCGGACGAGGAGAACCTGCAGGTGCTCGACCGCCTCGTCGCCCATTTCGAGCGTGTGCTGCCCGAGCCGTACCTGATGAACGGGACGATCGCGAACAGCGAGTACGCGGCACGCATCGTCCATGGGACGGTCGGATTCCGCCTGCGCGTGACCCGGTTCGAGGCCAAGGAGAAGATGAGCCAGGACAAACCGGCCGAGGTCGTCGAACGGGTGATCACGGCGCTCGGGGAGCCGGGTCCGTACCAGAACGTGACCCTTGCCGCCCGCATGGCGGCCCTCCACGGACTCGACGCAGGGACAGCTGCGCCCACCACCGACGACGGGACACCGGCACGGTGACCGCGACCGACCTCACGCTCCGGAACGCACGGCCCTCCGGCGGCGAGCCCGTCGACATCCTCGTCCGCGACGGTCGGATCGCCGAGATCCGACCGGCCGGGACGGCCCCGGCGTCCGGCGAGGTCGTGGACGTCGCCGGACGCACGATCGGACCGGGGCTCTGGGACGCGCACGTCCACATGACCCAGTGGGTGATCCAGCGGCGACGGATCGACTTGACGGAGACCGCCAGCGCGGCCGACGTCCTCGCGGCCGTCCGTCGCGCGGTCGACACCGGTGCACCCCTCACTGACGGGTTCCTCATGGGGTACGGGTTCCGCGACGGCCTGTGGGCGCAGCCGGCGACGCTCGCCGCGCTGGAGGCCACCGAATCGGACGTACCCGTCGTCCTCGTCAGCGGCGACCTCCACTGCGCCTGGATGAACACGCGCGCCGCGCGACGACTCGGCCTGGACCTCGACGCGAGCGGCGTCGTCGCCGAAGCGCCGTGGATCGAGGCGCTGCAGCGGATCGACCAGCACTCGGGGCTCGCCGCGCACGCCTACCGGGATGCCGCCGACGCGGCAGCCCGACGCGGCGTCGTCGGGGTCGTCGAGTTCGAGAACACCGACAATCTCGGCGAATGGTCCGAGCGCATCGCGGACGGCGCGACGAGCCTGCGGATCGAGGCCGCCGCGTGGCCCGACCGACTGGAGTCCGTCATCGCGGCGGGACTCCGCACCGGCGACGCGATCGACCCGGCCGGACTCCTCACCATGGGTCGACTCAAGGTCGTCGTCGACGGTTCCCTGAACACGAGGACCGCCTGGTGCTGGGACCCGTATCCGGGCGTCGACCCGTCGAGTGCGCACGCCTGCGGTGTCGAGAGCGTCTCGGTCGACGAGCTCCGCCGACTGCTGGAACGTGCGAGGGGCGCCGGGATCGAGGCTGCCGTCCACGCGATCGGCGACCGAGCCAACACCGAGGTCCTCGACACCTTCGAAGCGCTCGGGATGCGCGGCGTCATCGAGCACGCCCAGCTCGTGCGCGAGCAGGACTTCGCCCGGTTCGCGAGCCTCGGGCTGATCGCGAGCGTGCAGCCCGAGCATGCGATGGACGACCGGGACGTCGCCGACCGCCACTGGAGCGGCCGCACGGGTCGCGCGTTCGCGTTCGGATCCCTGCACCGCGCAGGCGTCGGCCTCCGGCTCGGCTCGGATGCTCCGGTCTCGCCACTCGACCCGTGGCAGGCGATCGCCTCCGCGACGAGCCGGAGTCGCGACGGCCGCGACGCCTGGCACCCCGAGCAACGGCTCCCGCTGGACGTGGCCCTGGCCGCGAGCGTCCGCACGTCGATCGCGGTCGGGCAGCCCGCCGACCTCGTCATCACGGACCTCGACCCGTTCGACGCCGACGCCGAGCGGCTGCGGTCGATGCCGGTCGCCGCGACCCTGCTCGGCGGTCGCTTCACCTGGCGCGCGATCTGATGGCAGCTGAGACCGAGACGGAGACCCCCACCGTGACACCGCAACCCACCGCGACGCCGACCCACTCGCAGCTCTTCACGAACGCCCGGGTGTTCACCGGCACCGACGAGACGGACGTCGCCTCCGCGTTCCGCATCGTAGACGGCCGCTTCGACTGGGTGGGGGAGGCGTCCGCGGTCGCGGGGGAACCCTCGGTCGACCTCGGCGGACGCACCGTGCTCCCCGGCCTCATCGACAGCCACACCCACCCGGCGCTCATGGCCGCCACCGCCGTGGCCGCCGAGTGCTTCCCGCCCTCAGTGGTCTCCATCGACGGACTCGTGGAGCGGCTGCGAGAGCACCAGGCGACGCTGACCGCGCCGAGCGCCTGGGTGATCGGCCGCGGGTTCGACGACACGAAGTTCCCCGAGGGGCGGATGCCGACCACAGCCGACCTCGACGCGGTGTCCGCAGAACGCCCCGTCCTCGTCTGGCGCTGCGACGCCCACTCCGCCGTCTGCAACACCGCGGCGCTCCGCCTCGCGGGCATCACGGCCGCCACACCCGACCCGGCCGGTGCGCGTTTCGAACGCGGACCGGACGGCGAGCCGAACGGTGTCCTCACCGAGATCGCCGCGGTCGAGGCGGTCGCGAGGTTCATCCCGGTGCCGGAACGAGACGAACAGGTCGCCTCGCTCGTCGCGATCGGCGAGGAACTGGCCTCGCGAGGGATCGTCGCCGTGTGCGACCTGCTGTCCAACCGACTGCACGACCCCCTCGACGCCTTCCGCGCCGCTGCCGCCAAGGGGCTCCGCACCCGCGTCGCCCTCTACCCGGGCTGGGACCCCTCCGCGCCGCTCGCCGAGCTCACTCCGGACGATCGCGAGGGGCGGATCCGCATCGGCGGGGTGAAGGTCGTCCTCGACGGGGCCTACTCGAACCGCACCGCCTGGGTCGCCGAACCGTATCCCGAATCCTGCGACCACGGACTCCGACTCGTCGAGGACGACGACGTCCTCGCAGCCGGCGCCTGGGCTCGCCGCAACGGCGTCCAGCTCGCGGTGCACGCCATGGGTGACCGCGCCCTCGACCGCGTCGCGAGCCTCTTCGAAGACCAGGAGCCCTGGCTCGACGGCATCCCCTCCGTCCGCATCGAGCACGCGACCATCATCAGCGAGGAGTACGCCGAACGGCTCCGCTCCGCGCGCATGACGTTCGGGATCGCCACCCACACCGTGTTCTTCTTCGCCGAATACGACGGCTACGAGCTCGCCCTCCGCGCCGAACAGGTCCCCGACGCCTACCCGATCGCCCGGTTGTTCCGCACCATCGGGCCGCTCGCGCTCTCCTCCGACCGCCCGGCCACCGCCTGGAGCGGCGCCGACGACGTCATGCTCTCCGTCGAGGCCGCCGTCCGACGCCAGGCGTACAACGGCGCCGACTTCGTCCCCGAGGAGGCCATCAGCGTCGCCCAGGCGCTCCTGCTGTACACGGGACGAGCCGGCCTGCTCTCGCCGCTCGAGAGCGTCGGTCGGATCGCCACGGGATACGACGGCAGCTTCGCCGTCCTCGACCGCGACGTCTTCTCCGTCCCCGCGGACGAGATCGCCACCGTCCGGGTCGCCGAGACCTGGATCCGCGGCGAGCAGGTGTACCGGCGCTCGCCGCAGGACGAGGGGGCGCGCTCGTGACCGGCTTCCGGGAGGACGCGACGGCGATGCGCGACGAGCTCGTGGCCGTCCGACGCGAACTGCATCAGGCCGTCGAGATCGGCCTCGACCTGCCCGCGACCCAGGGGATCATCCTGCGCGAACTCGCGGGGCTCGGCCTGGAGGTCACGACGGGCACCGGACTCTCCTCGGTCGTCGCCGTCCTCCGGGGCGGTGCCCCGGGCCCCACCGTGCTGCTCCGTGCCGACATGGACGGTCTGCCGGTCACCGAGGCGACCGGGCTGCCGTTCGCGTCGACCTCCGGGGCCATGCACGCCTGCGGCCACGACCTCCACATGGCGGGTCTCCTCGGCGCCGTCCGGCTGCTCGTCGCCCGTCGCGACGACCTCGCCGGCACGGTCGTGTTCATGTTCCAGCCCGGGGAGGAGGGCCAGGCCGGCGCGCGGATCATGCTCGAGGAAGATCTGCTCGACATCGCCGGAGAGCGACCCGTCGCGGCGTATGCGCTGCACGTCGACTGCAGCACCCCACGTGGGCAGCTCGTCACGCGGGAGGGCGCGATGATGGCGAGTGCCAACGCGTTGCAGCTCACGGTCCGCGGGACGGGCGGTCACGCGGCGTTCCCGCACCTCGCCGTCGATCCGGTGCCGGTCGCCGCACACCTCATCCTCGCCGTGCAGACCTTCGCGGCCCGTCGGCTTCCGGCCACCGACCAGGCCGTCATCTCCGTCACCCGGCTGAGCAGCGACTCCGAGGCCAGCAACGTGCTCGCCTCGGCCGTCAGCCTGGAGGCGAACATCCGCACGCTGTCGAAGGCGACGCTCGAGAAGGTGCGTGAGCAGCTGCCTGAGCTGCTGACCGCGATCGCCGAGGCGCACGGCTGCACCCTCGAGTCGACGTTCATCGCGTCCTACCCCGTCACCGTCAACGACCCGGAGGAGACGCGGTTCGTCCTCAGCACGCTCGACGCGCTCGTGGGGCCCGACCGGGTCGTCCGGCAGGAGGTGCCGTCGATGGCGTCGGAGGACTTCGCCTACATCCTCGACGAGGTCCCCGGCACGCTCGTCTTCGTCGGTGCCGCCCCCGATGAGGGCTCCGTCGCCCTGCATTCCGAACGCGCGGTGTTCGATGACGGCGTCCTGGACCTGCAGTCCGCGGTGCTCGCCGAACTCGCCTGGAGACGTCTCCAGCTCGCGTGAGCGACGGTCGACCGTCCGGGTAGGGAGTGGCACATCCCGGACGTATCCGACAGCCGGGGCAGTGCATGTGCCCTGGATGGGTAGCATGGACACGTTCCGGATTCCGACGACGAAAGGGCGCGCGTGATCACCGCAGAGGACATCACGAGGCGCTCCGCGATCGCCGAATACCAGGTCGTCGGTCGTCCGCCCGAGACGGACCTCGAGAGCCTCGTCCACCTCGCCGCGGCCATGTGCGGCGTGCCGACGGCCGTCATCAACATCATCGACGACCGGTTCCAGCACCAGATCGCTGCGGTCGGGTTGGAACCGGCGAGCTGCTCGCGCGAGGACTCGATGTGCGCGGTCGTGTTCCAACAGCAGGTGCGGACGATCGTTCCAGACGCTCGGGAAGACCCGCGCTTCGCGGCGAACCCCTTCGTCACCGGTGAGCTCGCCAACGTCCGCTTCTACGCATCGAGCCCGCTCGTCACCCCCGACGGCGTCCCGATCGGCACCCTGTGCATCTTCGACGACCGTGTGCGTGAGCTGACTCCGGAACAGGGCAAGGCGCTCGACCTCCTCGCGAGGCAGGTCGTCGACGTCCTCGAGCTGCTCCGCCTGACGCACGAGCTCGGCCAGTCCAACGAGCAGCTCGCCCAGTTCGCCGGCCAGGTGAGCCACGACCTGCGCAACCCGCTCATGGCGGTCTCCGGGTTCCTCGAGCTCGCGACCGATAGCCCGGAGATGGTGAACGCGCCACACGCGGCGAAGGCGCTCGCGCGAGCCGAGTCCGCCGCCGACCGGATGGCGGCGATGATCACCGACCTGCTCGACTTCGCCCGGATCGGTGGCGCCCGTCCGCGACGCGTCCCGATCGACCTCGAGCCGCTCGTGTCCTCCGTGGTCGAGGACCTCGACGCGACCGTCACGTCGACCGGCGCGACCGTCGAGGTCGACACGCGCCTCCAGGTGCACGGCGACGAGACGCTGCTGCGCGCGCTGCTGCAGAACCTGATCGCGAACGCCGTGAAGTTCAGTGCGGCCGCCGGAGTCGTCCCGCACGTGCTCGTCCAGGCCGAGCGGGTCTCGGCCGGCGTGCTGGTCGCGGTCGAGGACAACGGTCCCGGCGTCGCTCCGGAGCAGCGTGAGCGCGTCTTCGACCTCATGGAACGCGCGGCGGGGAGCGAGGTCGCCGGCCTCGGCATCGGTCTCTCGACCTGCCGACGCATCGTCGAGGCGCACGGTGGCCGGATCGAGATCGACGAGTCGGGGCTCGGGGGAGCGAGCGTCTGGTTCCTGTTGCCCGACGCCCGGTCAGCGGGCTGAGCCGCCCGCGCGTGCGCGGTGCCTGCGGACGCCCGACCGGTTGGCGCACCGCACCGAGCAGTAGCGCTGACGGCCGTTGCGGGTGACGTCGACGACGACCCGCCGGCACGTGTCGCCGGGTTCGGTCCCCGCGGCACACCGACCGAGACGCTGCATCCCCCTCGTCGTCAGGTGGAGGGCGGTCCCGACGCTGATCACCGCGGCCAGGACTTCGGGGAGCGCCTGATGCTCGTCGCGGTAGTGCAGGTGCCACCCCTCGCCGTCGTGGTCCGTCAGCCGCGGGAACGCGGCGGCGGAAGCCATCTGGCGGTTGAGCGCGGCCGCCCTGGCCTGATCGTCGGCCGCGTCGACGACGGTCAGCCACTCGTCGACGACCTGGCGGACGCGGGCGTGGTCACGGGTCACCTCCGCGAAGGGCATCGTCATCCCGTGTTCGCGGGTGCGGGCGACGATGCCGTCCCGGTCGTCGGGCCAGTCGTTCGCCAGCGACGCGGCCAGGAGGACGGCGTACGAACCGTAAGGGTTGAGATGCATAGCGCCATTACATCATGGTGGAGTCATGACCCTCCTCGACGCACCCCCGCAGTCCTCCGAACCCTCGCCGAACGCCCTCGACGCCTGCCCCCACGCCTGGGCGACGGAGTCGGCGCACACCACCTCGGAGGGGTCGCTGCGCTACCTCCGGTGCGCCGCCTGCGGCAGTCGTCGGGTGGAACTGCGACCCCACGACGACGCACCAGCCGTGCCGGTCACACGCCAGGACATCCCGCCACGGTGACGCGGCACGCTGACGTCGTCCCGCCATGCGCGTTAGCGTTGGACGAATGCGTGCGGGACCGCGCCCGCCCAGTGACGAGAGGAACCCCATGAGCGCCGACGTCTGGCTCGACAAGGAATCACCCGAGGTCTACCAGGCGCTCGTCGAGACCGGGCGTGCCGCGGGTCGCGCGGCACTCGACGCCGGCATCGACAAGCGGCTCATCGAGCTGATCCGCATCCGGGCCTCGCAGATCAACGGTTGCGCGTACTGCCTGCGCCTCCATGTCGCCGACGCGATCGCGGTCGGAGAGACCACGGAACGCCTCGCCATCCTGTCCGCCTGGCGCGACAGTGAGTACTTCAGCCCGGTGGAGCAGGCCGCACTCGCGATCACCGAGGACGTCACCCTGATCGCGGACGTGCAGCACCGACGGCGACTGCCGGACGACGACCTGTCGACGCTCACGAACGGTCAGATCGCCGCGGTCCGGTGGCTGGCGATCGTCATCAACGCCTTCAACCGCGTCTCGATCACGAGCCACTACCCGGTGCACCCGGAGCAGGCGGACTGACGGCGCTCAGTCCTTCCGGCGCCTCGCGCCACGGAACCACGCTGCGACGCGGGTGCCTAGTCCGTCGGAGTACTCGTTCGAGAGGTCGAGGGTCTCCTTGCCGAGATCGCCGCCGTTCCTGATCGACTCGAGCGCCCGCAGCGCCCGGGCCTCCTGCTCGGCGGCTCGCTTCCGGCGGTCCTCATCACCCATGCGCCCAGCCTAGACGCGGTCGACGGTGACGCCCCCGTTCAGACCGTCACGTGGTGACGGCCGATCGGCAGCATGAGCGGCTTGCCCGAGGTCGGGTCGGTGATGACCTGGTTCTGCAGTCCGAACACCGCACGCACCGTCGACTCCGTCAGCACCTCGTGGGGTGTCCCCGCCGCATGGAGACGGCCACCGGCGAGGGCGATGAGGTGGTCGGCATAGCGTGCGGCGAGGTTCAGGTCGTGGAGCACCATGACGATGGTCGTCCCGCGGGAACGGTTGAGGTCGGTGAGGAGGTCGAGCACCTCCACCTGGTGGCTCACGTCGAGGAAGGTGGTCGGTTCGTCGAGGAGGAGCAGGTCGGTCTGCTGCGCGAGCGCCATCGCGATCCACACGCGCTGACGTTGTCCGCCGGACAACTCGTCGACGTGCCGGTCCGCGAGCTCGCTCGTCTCGGTGGCGTCCAGCGCCGCAGCGACCGCAAGGTCGTCCTCGGTGCTCCAGCGCGAGAGGAAGCCCTGGTGCGGGTGCCTGCCCCGGCCGACGAGGTCGGCGACCGTGATCCCCTCCGGCGCGATGGGCGACTGCGGGAGCAGGCCGAGCGTGCGTGCCAGCTGCTTCGCCGGTAGTCGGTGCACGTCCTTGCCGTCGAGGACGACGCGGCCGCTCCGAGGCGTCAGCAGGCGGGACATCGATCGCAGCAGCGTCGACTTGCCGCAGGCGTTCGCGCCGACGATCGCCGTCACCCGGCCGGGCGGAACGAGGAGGTCGAGTCCGTCGATGACGGTCCGGTCGCCGTAGCCGAGTGCGAGTCGCTCGACGAGGAGCTGGTGTTCCGTGGTCACAGGGTGCCTCCGGGATGGTCGGGCGGTGTGCCGGTCACAGCGAGCCACCGGCGCGGTTGGTGCGGATGATGAGCCAGATGAGGAACGGCGCTCCGAGCACCCCGGTCACGACGCCGACGGGGTAGCGCGCGCCGAGGAGGTACTGCCCGGTGAGATCGGCCACGAGGACGAGGAGGGCACCCACGAGCGCGGCGGGCACGAGCATCGACCCGCCGCGTCCGACGATCCGCGAGGCGATGGGGCCGGAGAGGAACGCGACGAACGCGATGGGCCCAGACGCCGCGGTCGCGAACGCGATGAGGCCGACTGCCGCGACGATCACGATCAGGCGCGTCCGGTCGACGTGGACGCCGAGTGCGGCGGCGGTGTCGTCGCCGAGTCGGGTCGCGGCGAGGTTCCTCGACTGGGTGAGGAGGACGGGCCCGAGCACGAGCAGCGCGACGACGACCGGACCGACCTGCGACCAGCTTGTCCCGTTGAGACTGCCGGTCAGCCACCGGGTCGCCTCCTGCAGGTCCCACTGGGCCGCCCGCGACAGGATGTACGTCGTCACACTGTCGAGCATGGCGGCGACACCGATGCCGATCAGGATGAGTCGGGTTCCGGCGACGCCGCCGCGGTGGGCCAGGACGTAGACGAGGACCGCCACGGCGAGGCCGACGACGATGGCGAAGACCGACACCTCGGTCGCGCCGAGCGAGAGGGTGACGATCGCGAAGGCGGCGGCCGCGCTCGACCCGGCGCTGATGCCGATGATGTCCGGGCTCGCGAGGGGGTTCCGCAGCATCGTCTGGAAGGTGACGCCGGCCAGGCCGAACGAAGCCCCGGCGACGACTGCGAGGGCCGCCCGGGGGAGCCGCAGCCGTCCGACGGTGAAGGAGGCGCCCGGCACGTCGTGACCGAGGACGACGCGCACGACGTCGCTCGGCGGATAGAAGGTGTTGCCCACCATCAGGGAGATCAGGAAGACCGTGACGATGAGCGCGGCGAGGGTGGTCATGACGGCGGCCCGGCGACGACGGCGCACCCGGCGTCCACCGACGACGCGGTCGAGGGTCGAGGGAGTCCGTCCACTGAGGCCGGGCGACGCCAAGGGTTCGCGCACGGTCACAGAGCGCTCACCTTCTGCCGACGGACGATCGCGATGAAGATCGGAGCGCCGATCAACGCGGTGATGATGCCCACGTCGATCTCCGCGGGGCGGGCGACGATGCGGCCGAGGACGTCGGCGACGGTGAGGAGGATCGCCCCGATGACGGCTGAGAAGGGGAGGAGCCACCGGTGGTCGACGCCGACGATGAGCCGACAGGCATGCGGCACGACGAGCCCGACGAAGCCGATGGGACCGGTGACCGCGGTCGCCGCCCCGCAGAGCACCACCGAACCGAGGGCCGCCGCACCGCGTGCGATGGCGACGCGTTCACCGAGGCCGGCGGCGAGCTCGTCGCCGAGCGCGAGGGAGTTGAGACCGCGTGCGGACAGCAGGCAGACGAGGAACCCGACGACCAGGAACGGGAGCACCTGCTCGAGTTGGACGACGGTGGCGCCACCGACGCCACCGATCTGCCAGGACCGCACACTGCTCGCGATGTCGCCGCGGGGCAGCACGACAGCCGTGATGACGGAGGCGAGCGCGGCGGACGTCGCGGCGCCCGCGAGGGCGAGCTTGAGCGGTGTCGCGCCACCTCGGCCGAGCGAGCCGACCGTGTAGACGAAGACCGCCGTGGCTCCGGCGCCGATGATCGCGACCCAGATGGTGGTGCTCGCCGCTGCGAGCCCGAAGTACGCGAGGCCGGTCACGACGGCGAGGGAGGCGCCGAGGTTGATCCCGAGGATGCCGGGGTCGGCCAACGGGTTCCGGGTGACGCCCTGCATGACGGCTCCCGAGACGCCGAGGGCGGCACCGGCGAGGACGGCGAGGAGCGTCCTCGGGATGCGCTTGGCCACCGCGGCCTGATCGAACCCGTCCACGCCGCCCGAGAAGGCGCCGAGCACGGCGGACCACTCCACGTCACGCGATCCGACGGTGACGGAGAGGAGCATCGCGGCGAGGAGGACGAGGGCTGCGACGAGGAGCCAGAGCCCACGAACCCGCCTCGGGCGTCGCACGACGGCGACACCCGAGGCGGGTGGGGTGGCGGTACCGGTGATCACGCCGCCTGGTCAGCTGCCTGCGCGAGCAGCTTCAGGTAGTCGTCGAGGATCCAGGAGATTGAGAGCGGCGTCGGGTTGGCGGCCGTTCCGAGGGGGCTGGTGCCGGGGAGGGCGACGATGGCGCCGTTCGCGACGGCGGGCATCTGCGACAGCAGCGGGTCGGCCTCGAGTGCCGCGATGAGCTCGTCGCCGCCGTACGTCACGATGATGTCGACGTCGCTGAACGCGTCGGCCTGTTCGGCGCTCTGCGTCAGGGAGAACAACTCGGTCTCGGTGGAGGCCGTCGCGACGCTCTCGGGGAACGCGAGGCCGAGGTCCTCGAAGAACGCGGTGCGGGTGTCGTGGGTCGTGTAGTAGCTGACCTCGCTGAGGTCACTGGTGTCGACGTGGGTGAGGAACATCGCGGTCTTGCCCTCGAGCTGCGGGTACGCCGCCGCCGCGTCGCTGATCTCGTCTTCGAGCTGCGTCACGAGTGCTTCGCCCTCGTCGGCCATGCCCATCGCCTCGCTGTTGAAGAGGATGGTGTCGCGCCAGGACGTGCCCCAGGCGGTCTCCGGGTAGGCCACGACGGGGGCGATCTCGGTGAGGGTGTCGTAGTCCTCCTGCGTGAGCCCCGAGTATGCGGCGAGGATGACGTCGGGGTTCGTGTCGGCGACGGCCTCGAAGTCGATCCCGTCGGTCTCGTCGAAGAGCACCGGGGTCTCGGCGTCGAGCGCTTCGAGCTTCTCCTCGACCCAGGGGAGCATCCCGTCACCGTCGTCGTCACCGAAGTTCGCAGCGGCCATCCCGACGGGCACGACGCCGAGGGCCAGCGGCACCTCGTGGTTCGCCCAGTTCACGGTGGCGACACGCTTCGGCTTGGCGTCGATCGTCGTGGTGCCGAGGGCGTGCTCGATCGTGATCGGCGTGAAGCCGTCGCCACTGCCGGTGCCTTCTTCGGCCGACGACGACGAGCAGGCTGCGAGGCCGATGGTGAGGAACGCCGCCGCGGAGAGGGCGACGAGACGTGATGCGCGCTGCATGGGGTCCTTTCGGGTGCTGCTGGCTGACACCTGCGTGCGGGCACGACGAACGACGGCGTCGGAGGACGTCGTCGAGGGGTCGGGTATGGCGGCCGTGAACGGCCGGCGTCACACGCGAGGAGGGGATGATGAAGGATTGCCTAACCAAAGTTAGCTGGCATCCCACCCTGGCGCAATCGAGCGGATCCGACGTGTTCCTTCGCGAATCGGACACCCGATCATCGATTCGCGACCCAGTCGTCAGCGGTTCCGGAATCGCCCGGGGCTCATGCCGGTGACGCGGCGGAACGCGGTCCCGAACGCCGTCGACGAGCGGTACCCGACGGCGGTCGCGACCTCGTCGATGCTGTCACCCGCCGTCAGCCGGGTGATCGCGTGCTGAGCTCGGGCGGCGGCGACCCACCGGGTGAACCCCAACCCGGTCTCGGATTCGAAGGCGCGCGTCACCGTCCGCGTGCTCACGCCCAGCCGGGTCGCCCATTCGGCGAGCGAGGTCGTGTCGGACGGGGTCGTGCGTATCCGCTCGGCGATGGGCGCCAGGAGCGCTGACCGGGGGAGTCGGAGGAGCAGCTCGTGCTCGGCCGGCTCCAGCACGTCCACGATGGCCGCCTCAGTGGTGGCACGCGCGCGGTCCTCGAGCTCGGCGTCGCCGAGCCGGTCGAGCAGGAGGCGCAGCAGGGGCGTCACCTCCACCGCGGTCGGCTGCTCGGAGATCGTGGGGACGCGGTCGACGCTGAACATCGCGGCCCGCTGCCAGGTGCCGGCCGGGGTCCACCCGGTGTGGCGGACACCGGCCGGGATCCAGAGACCGTGGTGCGGGGTCACGGTCCAGACGCGCTCGCCGACGGTCGCGGTGGATGCGCCGCGATCGTTCCACAGGAGCTCGTGCGTGGGGTGAGAGTGCTCGTCCCAGTGCGTGTCCCGCGCGATCCGCTCGGTGTTGCCGCGGATGACGAACGGCACGGGGATCGCGCCGGCCTCGTAGAGGGGGAGTCTGCGACGCGCCGGTGCCGTGTCCGTCGCGTCGAGGGACTGCTCCCATGGGTCGGCGGAGGCGGGGACTGGCACCGCTCCAGGGTACGGGGGTCCACGCCGGACCGTCCCGCTTCAGCGCTGCTTCAGCTTGTCCGCGCCAGACTGGGACGCGCCGCTCGACCGTCGACCGGCACGGAGCCTGGAGGTCGCACCGGATGCGGATACTCGTCGTGGACGATGAGGTGCGACTCGCCGACGGCGTTCGGAGGGGGCTCGAAGCGGAGGGCTTCGCCGTCGACGTCGCTGCGAACGGGGTCGACGGCCTGTGGATGGCCGGCGAGCATCGCTACGACGCCATCATCCTCGACATCATGATGCCGGGACTCAGCGGCTACCGCGTCTGTCAGCAGCTCCGCGACGCGGGCGACTGGACCCCGATCCTCATGCTCACGGCGAAGGACGGCGACTGGGACCAGGTCGAAGCCCTCGACACCGGTGCCGACGACTTCCTGAGCAAACCGTTCTCCTTCGCGGTGCTCGTCGCGCGGATCCGCTCACTCGTCCGACGTGGATCGCGGGAGCGGCCGGCGGTGCTCGAGGTCGGCGAACTGCGGCTCGACCCGGCGTCGAAGCAGGTCCACCGGGGCGATGTCCCGATCGACCTGACCTCGCGCGAGTTCGCGGTCCTCGAGTTCCTCATGCGACGCGGCGGCGAGGTGGTGTCGAAGCGCGAGGTCCTGCAGAACGTCTGGGACGACGACTTCGAGGGCGATCCCAACATCGTCGAGGTCTACGTCGGGCATCTCCGCAACAAGGTGGACCGCCCCTTCGAGCGTGCTTCGATCGAGACGGTGCGCGGGTTCGGCTACCGGTTGGCGGGCGGGCGTGGCTGACGCCGGGCCGCACGGAGCGGTCGCGCCCCGACGGCGGCTGTGGCGGTCGGTCCGAGCCCG
>NZ_JACYTW010000021.1:0-56848 GCF_014841395.1 Plantibacter sp. CFBP 13570
GCTGAGTCGCCGAGCGCCGACGAGACGACCCCCGAGCAGACGCCGAGGCGTTCGCGCGGCAACCGCCGTGGTCGCGGACGCGATCGCGACCGCAACGCCGACGACGCCGAGCAGAACACGGCTGAGCAGGGCACCGGCGAGCAGGCCGGCGGCGAGCAGAACCGCGCCGCACAGAACGCCTCCGAGCAGGACTCGAACGACGACGCCGCGAACACGGACGCCGACGACACCCAGGACGGCGAGCAGCAGGACGGCCAGTCGTCCGGTGGGCGCCGCGGTCGTGGCCGAGGCCGCAACCAGAACAACGGCGGCCAGAACAACGGCAACCAGAACACCGGTGGCCAGAACGCCGACGCCGGCCAGAAGGCCGACGCCAAGCAGGAGCAGCAGGGGCAGAACCGCGGCAACCAGGGCGGTCAGGGCAACCAGGGTGCACCGGGCGACGACTCCGAGGGTCGTGGCGGCCGCAGCCGCTACCGCGACCGCAAGCGTCGCGGATCCGTGCAGAACGACGACGTCGAGCCTGAGATCGCCGAGGACGACGTCCTCATCCCGGTCGCCGGCATCCTCGACGTCCTCGACAACTACGCCTTCGTGCGCACCTCCGGCTACCTCCCGGGCACCAACGACGTCTACGTCTCGCTCGGCCAGGTGAAGAAGTACCACCTGCGCAAGGGCGACGCCGTCGTCGGGGCCATCCGTCAGCCGCGCGACAACGACAGCAGCAGCCGCCAGAAGTACAACGCGATCGTCAAGGTCGACTCCGTCAACGGCCTGTCCGTCGACGAGGCCGGCGCCCGCGTCGAGTTCGGCAAGCTGACCCCGCTGTACCCGCAGGAGCGCCTCCGTCTCGAGACGGAGCAGACGAAGCTCACGCAGCGCATCATCGACCTCGTCGCACCGATCGGCAAGGGCCAGCGCGGCCTGATCGTCGCCCCGCCGAAGGCCGGGAAGACCATCGTCCTGCAGCAGATCGCCAACGCGATCTCGATCAACAACCCTGAGGTCCACCTCATGGTCGTGCTCGTCGACGAGCGTCCCGAAGAGGTCACCGACATGCAGCGCACGGTGAAGGGTGAGGTCATCGCCTCCACCTTCGACCGTCCGGCCGAGGACCACACGACGGTCGCTGAACTCGCGATCGAGCGCGCCAAGCGTCTCGTCGAGCTCGGCCACGACGTCGTCGTGCTGCTCGACTCGATCACGCGTCTCGGTCGTGCCTACAACCTGGCCGCACCCGCCTCGGGTCGGATCCTCTCCGGCGGTGTCGACGCCGCGGCGCTGTACCCGCCGAAGCGTTTCTTCGGAGCCGCTCGCAACATCGAGAACGGCGGATCCCTCACGATCCTCGCGACCGCGCTCGTCGAGACCGGTTCCAAGATGGACGAGGTCATCTTCGAGGAGTTCAAGGGCACCGGCAACTCGGAGCTCCGGCTCTCGCGCCAGCTCGCCGACAAGCGGATCTTCCCGGCCGTGGACGTCAACGCGTCCTCGACCCGCCGCGAGGAGATGCTGCTCGCCCCCGACGAGGTCAAGGTCACCTGGAAGCTGCGTCGTGCCCTCGCCGGCCTCGACCAGCAGCAGGCCCTCGAGGTCGTCCTCGGCAAGCTGAAGGAGACCACGTCCAACGTGGAGTTCCTCGTCCAGATGCAGAAGTCGATGCCCGCACCGACCTCGCACAGCCACGGACACGAGAACAACCACCGCTAGCGGTCCCGACCGACCCCATCCGTACCCGCGCCGCACCGGCATCGGGAACGGGTGGGGTCGGTCCCGTTTCGCCCCCGGTGCCGCATGATGGTGATGAAGGAAGAGAACGATGTTCGAATCAGTTGAGACGCTCGTCGCCGAGCACAAGGATCTCCAGGATCAGCTCGCCGACCCGGCGGTCCACGCCGACCCCGCACGGTCGAAGAAGATCAACCGCCGCTACGCCGAGCTGTCGAAGATCATCGCGGCCTACCACACCTGGCAGGCGACGCAGGAGGACCTCGACGCCGCTCGGGAACTCGCCAAGGAGGACGAGGCGTTCGCCGAGGAGGTGCCGGTGCTCGAAGAGCTGCTGGTGACCAACCAGGAGAAGCTCCGCCGTCTACTCATCCCGCGCGACCCCGACGACGGCCGCGACGTCATCATGGAGATCAAGGGTGGCGAGGGCGGCGCCGAGAGCGCGCTCTTCGCCGCCGACCTGCTCCGGATGTACCTGCACTACGCGGAGTCCAAGGGGTGGAAGACCGAGCTCCTCGAACGCACCGAGAGCGACCTCGGCGGCTACAAGGACGTCCAGGTGGCGATCAAGTCGAACGCGACCGATCCGTCGCAGGGGGTCTGGGCGCACCTCAAGTACGAGGGCGGCGTGCACCGCGTGCAGCGTGTGCCGGCCACCGAGTCCCAGGGCCGCATCCACACCTCCACGACGGGTGTCCTCGTCTTCCCCGAGGTCGATGAGCCGGAGGAGGTCGAGATCAGCCAGAACGACCTGAAGATCGACGTCTACCGGTCGAGCGGCCCCGGCGGTCAGTCGGTCAACACCACGGACTCCGCGGTGCGTATCACCCACCTGCCGACCGGCATCGTGGTGTCGATGCAGAACGAGAAGAGCCAGCTGCAGAACCGTGAGGCAGGTATGCGCGTGCTCCGCGCCCGCATCCTCGCGCGTCAGCAGGAGGAGCAGGCGGCACTCGACAGCGCGGCCCGCAAGACGCAGATCCGCACGATGGACCGCTCCGAGCGCATCCGCACCTACAACTTCCCGGAGAACCGGATCGCCGACCACCGGACCGGGTACAAGGCCTACAACCTCGACGGCGTCATGAACGGCGCGCTCGGGCCGATCATCGAATCGGCGATCACCGCCGACGAGGAGGCACGCCTGGCCGACATCGGCGACCAGGACTAGGACTCGAAAGCGCAGTCGTGGTCGTCATCCCGCTCGGATGACGACCACGACTGAGCTTTCGTCGTTCAGCCGATGCGCAGTCGCTTCGTCGCGACCTTGTCGGCGAAGAACCGGTCGTGGCTGACCACGACGATGGCGCCGGGGAAGTGCACGAGTGCGCGTTCCATCACCTGCGTGCTCGCGAGGTCCAGGTGGTTCGTCGGCTCGTCGAGGAGGAGCACCGAAGCTCCGGAGAGCAGGCACTGGGCCATGGCGACGCGGGCGCGCTGCCCACCCGAGAGCATGCCGATCTTCTGCTTGAGGTCGGCGTCGGAGAACTGGAACATGCCGAGGAAGCGGTTCACCGACTTCTTCGTCGCCGCGAAGGCGAGGCTGTCGGGCATGGCGCCGACGGCGTGCGCGACCGTGTCGGTGAGGTCCAGCTCGTCGACCATCTGGTTGTAGGACGCGTATCGGACCCCGCCGGTCCAGGTGACGTGACCGGAGTCGGGGCGTTCGTCGCCCTCGAGGATCCGGAGGAAGGTGGACTTGCCCGCGCCGTTCGGTCCGTGGACGACGATGCGTTCGCGGCGGCCGATCTCGAGGTCGAGCCCGTCGAACAGCGTGTGCTCGCCGTAGGCCTTCGTGAGCCCCTGGATCCGGCAGAGCGTGTCCTTGATGTGCAGGCCGCCGTAGATGTCGGTGATGATGTCGTCGACCGGACGCGGCGGCCTGGCCTTCTTGATCTTCGCCAGCTGCGAGGAGAGGTCCTTCTTCCCGGCGGCCTTGGCCGCCTCGCGACGGTCCGAGATGCCCTCGGCCTCGAAGGCGAGCAGCTCGGACTCGTGGACGAACTGCGCCTCGAGGCTCTTGAGTCGGAACTGCTTCTGGACGACGTACTCGTCGAAGCTGCCGGGATACTCGTGGAGGTGGAAGTTCTCGACCTCGACGATGCGGGTGACCACGGCGTCGAGGAAGGTCCGGTCGTGCGAGACGACGATGGCCGCGCCGCGGAACGAGCCGAACCAGGATTCGAGCCACTCGACCCCCGCGACGTCGAGGAAGTTCGTCGGCTCGTCGAGGAGCAGGACGTCCGGGCGCTCGAGGAGGATCTTCGCGAGCGCCGCGCGGTTGCGCCAGCCGCCGGAGAGGGAGTCGATGGGGAGCACGCGGCGCGCGGCGTCGAAGCCGAGTGTGGTGAGGGCGGTGTCGATGTGGCGCTGGTAGTCCCAACCGTCCTGGCGCTCCATCTCCTCGAAGAGCTCGGCCTGCCGTTCGATGAGCTTCGTCATCCCGTCGAGGTCGTTCGGGTCGGCGGCGATCGCGGCGTCGATGGATGCGAGTTCCGCCTCGATGGCGTGGATGTGACCGAAGAGTCCTTCGAGGACCTCGGTGATGGTGGCGCTGCCGTCGAGCTCCGAGAACTGCGAGAAGTACCCGATCCGCGTCCCGTCCTCGATGGTCACGGTGCCGGAGTCCGGTTGGAGCTGGTCGAGCGCGAGCTTCAGGAGGGTGGACTTGCCGGAGCCGTTCCGGCCGATGAGCCCGACCCGGTCGCCTGGCTCGAGCCGGAAGAAGACGTCGCGGAGCACCGGGCGCTCCTCGAACCGGACGGTGACGTCGTGCAGGCGGATGAGACTCATGGGGACCTCTCGAGGAGCGGGGATGCGGGTGGGATGCGGGAGATCGTCGTCCGGGGGAGGCGTGGGCGACGGATCACCTCACCTCGCGCGGATCAGATGTGGTACTCGGGATCGAGCAACGCGAGACCGTGCGTGCCGCTCCCGCGCGGGCGCTCGACCGCCGGGACACCGAGCAGCAGGCTGCGGGGTGGGCACGCCTTGGTGACGACGGCGTTCGCGCCGACGATGGTCCCCGCACCGATCAGGATGGGCCCGAGGATCTTCGCCCCGGCTCCGACGGCGACGCCGTCACCGATCGTCGGGTGGCGCTTGCCGACGCCGCGGCTCTTCCCGCCGAGGGTCACGCCGTGGAAGATCATGACGTCCTCGCCCACCTCGGCCGTCTCGCCGATGACGACGCCCATGCCGTGGTCGATGAAGAACCGCCTGCCGATCCGGGCGCCCGGGTGGATCTCGATCCCGGTGAGGAACCGGGTGAACTGGGAGCCGAACCGGGCGAGGGTGCGGAAGCCGCGCCGCCACAGGCGATGGTGCAGCCGATATGCCCAGACGGCGTGCAGGCCGGAGTAGCTGAGTGCGATCTCGATGGTGCCGCGGGCCGCCGGATCGTGTGCGCGTGCGGCACCGATGTCCTCGCGGACCCGCGACAGCATTCCCATGCGTCGAGCCTAGTCGCGCAGGTCGTCGTACATCGTCGTCGACAGGTAGCGCTCGCCCGCGTCGGGGATGATGACGACGATCGTCTTGCCGGCCATCTCCGGCCGACGGCCGACTTCGAGGGCCGCCCACACCGCGGCGCCGGAGGACATGCCGCCGATGATGCCGTCGTCGGTCGCGAGGCGTCGTGCGGTCGCGTAGGCCGTGTCGGTCTCGACCGGGATGATCTCGCTGAACAAGGAGGTGTCGAGGATGTCGGGCACGAAGTTCGGGCCGATGCCCTGGATCTTGTGTCCACCGGCGCGACCCTCGCTGAGCAGCGGGGAGTCCGCGGGCTCCACGGCGATGATCTGCACATCGGGGTTGTGCTCGCGGAGCCAGCCGCCGACGCCCGTGATCGTCCCGCCCGTCCCGATGCCCGCGACGAACGCGTCGACCGTGCCGGCGGTGTCCTCCCAGATCTCGGGTGCGGTCGTCCGCCGGTGGATGGCGGGGTTCGCCTCGTTCTCGAACTGCCTGACCCAGACGGCGCCGGGGTTCTCGGCGACGATGCGCTGCGCCTCCTGCACGGCGTTCGCCATCCCCTTCGTCGGATCGGTGAGGACGAGCTCGGCACCGTAGGCGCGGAGGAGGGTCCGGCGTTCCTTGCTCATCGAGGCCGGCATCGTGAGGATGACCCGGTAGCCCCGGGCGGCTCCCACGAGGGCGAGCGCGATGCCGGTGTTCCCGCTCGTCGACTCGACGATGGTCCCTCCCGGCTGCAGCTGGCCCGAGGCCTCCGCCGCGTCGACGAGCGCGATGCCCAGGCGGTCCTTGACGCTCGATCCGGGATTGTAGAACTCCAGCTTCGCCAGGACGGTCGCGCCGACGCCCTCGGCGATGCGGTTCAGGCGGACGAGCGGGGTGCGCCCGTAGGCCTGGGTGATGTCGGTGTAGACGGTGCCGGTCACGGTGTTCCTCTTCCTCGAACGGGCTCGGTTCAGCCTACGACCTGGTCGATCGGCGGGGTCCCGTGTGACGACGAGGGTTACCGGCCCGCCGCCGCGCCGAGGCGGTGGGGTAGGCTCGGTGCGGCCCACCCGACCAGGCCGCCCCAGATGATGACCTCGCTCATGCCCAGCACCCCTTCCGCCGCCGCCGCAGACACCCCGTCCGCCGGCCACCCTGCGACCGTCGAACTCGCGCGCCAACACGCCGTCGAGATCCTCACCCGCGCAGCCGTGCCGTCACCCGACGTCGACGCGGAGCTCCTCCTCGGACACGTGCTCGGCCTCGGTCGTGGTGCCGTGCAGGCCGCGGCGATCACCGGTCGCGTGCTCGACGCCGAAGAGCGCACCGTGTTCGCCGAGCTGGTCGAGCGTCGGGCCGCGCGCGAACCGCTGCAGCACATCACCGGTCGCGCCGCGTTCCGTTCGATGGAACTCGCGGTCGGACCGGGCGTCTTCGTCCCGCGCCCCGAGACCGAGTCGGTCGTGCAGTTCGCGATCGACGCGCTCCGAGCCGTGCCGATCCCTCGGCCCATCGGCGTCGACCTCGGCACCGGCAGTGGAGCGATCGCGCTGGCGATGGCGACCGAAGTCCCGAACGCGGCGATCTACGCGACCGAGAACTCGGTCGAGGCGTTCATCTGGGCGAGACGGAACTTCGCCGAATCCGGTGCAGCCAACGCCACCGTGGTCTTCGAGCACCTCGCCGACGCCTTTCACGAGCTCGACGGCTCGGTGGACGTCGTGATCTCGAACCCTCCGTACGTCCCGGACGACGCGATCCCGCGCGATCCCGAAGTGCGTCTCCACGACCCCTCGGCCGCGCTGTACGGCGGGCCGGACGGTCTCGACGTGGTGCGCCAGGTGTCCGCCACCGCGCAGCGACTGCTCCACCGGGGCGGCACGCTCATCATCGAGCACGGTGAACTCCAGGGGCAGGCCATCCGCGAGCTGCTCACGGCCGACGGCTGGCACGCTGCGGCGACGCACCGCGACCTCACCACCCGCGACCGCACCACCATCGCGATCCGCTGACGCGTCGCGAGCCCGCGCTTCTCAGCTCCGTAGGCCCCTCTTCCGGTCCCTGAGCCTGTCGAAGGGCGAGTCCGAGCCGTGGATCCGCCGCCCTTCGACAAGCTCAGGGACCGATGGGTCGGCTCAGGGACCGATGGGTCGGCTCAGGGACCGGTGGTTCGGTTCGGTGGCCGGTGGGACGCACCGCCCGGTGGGCCGAGTCAGGGTGTGGCCGCCACGAAGGCGTCGACCGCGGCGTCGAGTCCCGCGACGTCGAAGGCACCTGAGGCGTCCTTCGTCAGTTGGAACGCGTGCATCCCCACGGCCTCGGCGCCCACGCAGTTCGCTGCGGAGTCGTCGATGAGCATGGTGCGGCCGGGTGCGACGCCGTACCGGCTGAGCGCGCGGGTGTAGACACGGGGCTCGGGCTTCTCCGCTCCGAGGACGGCGGACACGAGGTCGTTCTCGCCGAGGAGGGCTGCGGCCTCGGGAGCCAGCTGCGCGAAGGAGTCCCGGAACGGGATCGGATTGTTCGACAGCAGGGAGACCGTGCCGAGGGTCGCGGCACGGGCGAGGGTGGCCAGGACGCCGGGAACCGGGGTCATCGCCGCCGCACGGGCCTCGCGCCACTCCTCGAGTGACAGTGGGTACCCGGTGACCTCGGCGAACACCGCCAGATAGTCGTCACTCGTCGGGTACTCGCCGATGTTGGCCGCGGCCTCGTGGCCGCCGACCCACCACTGCTTCGCGAGCCGGTACTGGCTCACACCCGTCAACCGGGAGAGCGCCGGGAGGCGTTTCCGGAAGTCGTAGTCGTACAGGGTCTTGTCGCAGTCGAAGAAGAACACACGCTCTGGCACCACTCCAGTATGCGGCCCCGGGCTCCCAGGACCGGACGCGGGCAGCACGTAGACTGACCAGGCGCGTCGGGCCCACGTCCGTCGTGCCTCGGCGGTGCCGTCCCCGCCGCCGGAGAGGGTGAACCGTGGACCGTCCTGTGACCGCCTGCATCGTCATGTACCGGAACGATCGCGACAAGCTGCGTGCGGCCATCGACTCGACCCTCGGGAGCCCGCTCGTCGAGACGCTCTACCTCGTCGACAACTCGCCGACGGACGAGCTCCGCGACCTCGTGGTCGACCCGCGGGTCGAGTACCTGCACAACCCCTCGAACCCCGGCTTCGGCGCCGCCCACAACCTCGCGATCGCGAAGGTCCTCGGGCGCTCGAAGTTCCACATGGTGGTCAACCCGGACGTGTACTTCGAGCCGGAGGCGATCGAGCAGCTCCACGAGTTCATGCTCGAGCACCCCGAGGTCGGGCACGTCATGCCGAAGGTGCTGTACCCCGACGGATCCCTCCAGTACCTGGTGAAGCGGAACCCCTCCGTCTTCGACCTGTTCGCCCGCCGATTCCTGCCCGGTCCGCTGAAGCCGCTCGTCGCGAAGCGCATGGCCCGCTACGAGTACCGCGACATCGACGAGAACCCGGCGCACGACTACAGCAAGACGATGTTCGACGTGCCCTACCTCTCGGGGTGCTTCATGTTCCTCCGGACCTCGACCCTGCACCGCGTCGGCTTCTTCGACGAGCGGATCTTCATGTACATCGAGGACGCCGACCTCACCCGACGCTTCCTCCAGGTGTCCCGGACCGCGTACTACCCCGGCGCGACGATCCACCACCACTTCGCGAAGGGCTCGCATCACAACCGGAAGCTGATGTGGTACTCGATCCAGGGGGCCTTCGTCTACTTCCGCACGTGGGGATGGTTCGGACGATGAGCCGGGTGCTCGTGACCGGTGCGACCGGCTTCATCGGGACGAACCTCGTCCCCGTCCTCGAGGCGGCCGGACACGAGGTCGTGCCGTTCTCGTTGCGCGGGTGGACGGGGGAGCCCTTCCCCGCGGATGTCGATGTCGTGGTGAACCTCGCCGGGAAGGCGCACGACCTCGACGGCACCGCCTCTCCCGAGGTGTACCGCCGGATCAACACCGACCTCGCCGAACGCGCGTACGTCGCCTTCCTGGCGTCGGACGCCGCCACCTTCATCCAGCTGAGCAGCGTCGCCGCGGTGAACGAGGCGACGGTCGACGGCGTGCTCGACGAGTCCGCCGAGCCCCACCCGGTGACCGCGTACGGGAAGTCGAAGCTCGCAGCCGAGCGGCTCCTGCTCGCCGTCGAACCGCCCGCCGGTCGCCGGACGATCGTCCTCCGTCCGACGATGGTGCACGGGCCGGGGGACAAGGGCAACCTGCGCCTCCTGTTCGGTCTGCTGTCCCGCGGTATCCCGTACCCGCTCGACGCCTTCCGCAACGAGCGCAGCTTCGTGTCGATCCAGAACCTCACGTGGGCGATCACGAGCATCATCGACACGCCCGCCGTCACGACGGGTGTCTACCTCGTCGCCGACGACGAGCCCGTGTCGACGGGGCACCTCGTCACCCTCATCGGCGAGGTCACCGGTCGCCGGGTCCGTCGCCTGGCGCTCCCACCGGCCCTCGTGCGGTTGGCGGCCGCCGTCGGCGATCGCGTCCCCGCCGTGCCGCTCAACTCCGGGCGTCTCGCGAAGCTCACCGAGGACTACCGCGTCTCCGGAGCCCGACTGCTCGGTGCACTCGGGCACGAGCGCATGCCGACGGCGACGGACGACGGTCTCCGGTCCTCGATCGCAGCGCTCGCCGCGGAGCGCGGTGCGCCCGGCCCCGACGCGCAGTCCGTGCGCAGCCAACGCGAAGCCGGCGATCGGTAGGATCGACACGTTATGACCTCCACGCTCCCCGACGCCCCCCGTAGATGGACGCAGGCGCCCGGTCCTCGTTTCGCCGCGAAGACCGCCCTCGACGCACTGTGCTGGGTGCTCGCCATCGTGGTCGCCCAGCTCGTCCGGTTCGAGCTCGAGTACGAGCGCGTGGCCCTCGTCGGGACGGTCCTCCTGTGCGTCATCGCCGTGGTCGCCCAGCTCGTCGTGGCCTACCTGTGGAGCTACTACCACGGCCTGCACAGCTTCGGCAGCTTCTACGAGGCGAAACAGCTCATCGTCGTCGCGCTGATCGTCACCGCGATCCTCATCGCGGTCAACGCGGTGTTCGGCGTCGCGTGGGGGGTTCCACGGTCCACCACGGTGATCGCGTTCCCGTTCGCGATCGTCTTCATGGGCATCACGCGCTACGTCAAGCGACTCTTCGTCGACAGCCGCAGCCGGCCGATCGAGGCGCAGCGCGTCCTCGTCTACGGAGCCGGTGCGCTCGGGATGTCGATCATCCCTCGGCTCATGCGCGACCCGCAGTCGCCCTACCTCCCGGTGGGTGTCATCGACGACGACCCCTCGAAGCGCAACTTCCGCATCGCCTCCGTCGCCGTGGTCGGCACGGGAGCCGACCTGGTGGCGGCCGTCAAGCGCACCGGGGCGCAGGCGCTCATCATCAGCATCGCGGACGTCGACAACGACTTCATCCGCCAGGTCAGTGAGCGAGCCGACGAGGCGAAGCTCCGGGTGCTCGTCGTGCCGCCCATCGACACGATGCTGGCTCCCGGGACGGGCGAGAGCGCGCCGAGCCTGCGCGACCTCAACGTCGAGGACTTCATCGGCCGCAACACCGTCGACCTGCAGGTCGAGAGCATCGCGGGGTACCTCACCGGCAAGCGCGTGCTCGTCACCGGTGCCGGCGGATCCATCGGCTCCGAGATCGCCCGGCAGGTCAACCAGTTCGGTCCGGCGGAGCTCGTCCTGCTTGACCGCGACGAGACGGGGCTCCACACCACGCAGCTCTCGATCTCCGGGCACGGTCTGCTCGACACCAAGGAGGTCGTGCTCGCCGACATCCGCGACCTCCCGTCGCTCATGGAGATCTTCGAGGACCGCCGTCCCGACGTCGTCTTCCACGCGGCAGCACTGAAGCACGCTCCGATGCTCGAGCAGTACCCCGACGAGGCCTGGAAGAACAACGTCCTCGGCACCCTGAACGTGCTGAACGCGGCGCGGGCCGTCGGCGTCGGCACCTTCGTCAACATCTCGACCGACAAGGCCGCGAACCCGACGACCGTCCTCGGCTACAGCAAGCGCATCGCCGAGAAGCTCACCGCCTGGATGAGTGCCCAGGAGACCGACGCACGGTACCTCTCGGTCCGGTTCGGCAACGTCATCGGCAGCAGAGGCTCCGCCATCCCGGCGTTCACCGCCCAGATCGAGGCCGGCGGTCCGGTCACGGTCACGCATCCCGACGTCACCCGCTTCTTCATGACGATCCCCGAAGCGTCGAAGCTCGTCATCCAGGCCGGCGCGATCGGCGACCCGGGCGAGGTCCTCATCCTCGACATGGGCCGTCCGGTCCGCATCCTCGACGTCGCCAAGCGCATGATCGCCGCGTCCGGCAAGGACGTCGAGATCGTGTACACCGGTCTCCGGCACGGCGAGAAGCTGCACGAGGTCCTCATCGACACCGACGAGATCGCCGACCGCTCGAAGCACCCGAAGGTCTCGCACACGCGGATCCAGCCGCTCGACCCGGCACTGCTCGACATCGCCGTCTGGCGGGAGACGATCGCCGACGAGGGCGCCGGCACCCACCACCTGGTGCAATGACGGTTGCCATCCTGGCGGGGGTGCTCGCGCTCGTCGTGAGCCTGCTGTCCCAGCTCGCCATCCGCCCGATCCTCATCCGTCGGTCGGTCGTCGACACCCCGAACCACCGATCCATGCACGTCACCCCGACGATCCGCGGGGGAGGGATCGGCGTCGCCGTCGCGGTCGCCGTCGGTCTCGGCACGGCGGCGGTCCTGCTCCACAGCCTGCCGCTCTGGATCGTCGCCGCCGTGTCGGTCGTGAACGCTGCCATCGGAGCCGTGGAGGACGTCCGCGGACTCCCCGTCCGGGTGCGCTTCGGGTTGCAGGTCGTGCTCGGACTCGTGGCGACCTGGGTGCTCGTCGTGTCGATGGCCGCGAGTTTCTGGTGGATCCCGCTCGGGATCCTGGCACTCGTCGCTTACACGAACATCGCGAACTTCATGGACGGCGTCAACGGCATCTCCTCGATGCACGGCACGGTCGTCGGCGGGTTCTACGCCGGTCTCGGCGCCGTGGCCGGTCTCCCGGGCGTCACGGCAGCCGGCCTCGTCGTGGCGGCCGCGTTCCTCGGGTTCCTGCCGTGGAACCTCGCTCGGCGCCGGATGTTCCTGGGCGACGTCGGCAGCTACCTCCTCGGCGGCTCCCTCGTCGCGGTCGCCATCTACGCGGCCTTCAGCGGTATCTCCTTCGTCGCGCTGATCGGCCCGGTCCTCGTGTACGTCGCGGACACCGGGACGACGATCATCGCGCGCTGGCGGCGGGGGGAGCCGCTGCACGAGGCACATCGCAGCCACGTGTACCAGCGTCTCGCCGCCGGCGGACTCGGTCACCTCGGGTCCACCGCCGTCGTCAGCGTCGCGACCCTCGCCACCGGACTCCTCGGGGTGGTCGTCGCGACCGGCGCCTGGCCCTTCCAGGTCCTCGCCGTCCTCGGCATCCTGCTCGTCCTCGCCGTCTACCTGTGCCTGCCCAGACTGCTCGGAAGACGCCCGAGGCTATGATTGAGCGTCGTCACCCCGATCATCCGGCCGACTGATCACCGATCGGCGGCCCCGTTCAGCCAGGACCCACCACATGCCGCAGACCTTCGATTGCCAGGATCACGCGCAGCTGCTCGCCGGGATGCGCCTGGCGCGGACGGCCCTGGCGAGGGGTGAGCTGGTCGTGCTCCCGACCGACACGGTCTACGGGGTGGCCGCCGACGCGTTCTCGCCGGCCGCGGTACAGCGCCTGCTCGACGCGAAGGGTCGGACCCGGCAGTCACCGCCGCCCGTCCTCGTCTCGGGTGTGAACACGCTCGAGGCCTTGGCGGCGTCCGTGCCCGATGCCGTGCACCGGCTGGTCGAGGCGTTCTGGCCCGGCGGCCTGACCATCGTGCTCGAGGCCCAGCCGTCGCTCGCCTGGGACCTCGGCGAGACCGCCGGTACGGTCGCGCTCCGGATGCCGTCGAACCCGGTGACCCTCGAACTCCTGCAGGACACGGGCCCGCTCGCGGTCTCCTCGGCGAACCTCACCGGCCGACCGGCCGCCACCTCCGCCGCTGCCGCGCTCGAGATGCTCGGCGACTCGGTCTCGGTCTACCTCGACGGCGGCGAGAGCGGCGAGCAGTCGTCGACGATCATCGACGCGACCCGACTCGGCACGGCCGACGAACGGATCGTCGTCCTGCGCGATGGAGCCGTCTCCCGCGAGGCGATCCGCGGCGTGGTGGGCGATCTGCTCCCCGAGCCGCGCGAACCATGAACCAGTTCTCCGGGTACCTCATCGTGCTCGTCGTGAGCGCGGGCATCACCTTCGGCTTCGCACACCTCGCGCGGCGGGTCGGTGTGAAGTACGGTCTCCACCCGCCGATCCGCGAACGGGACGTCCACCAGACGCCGACGCCGCGCCTCGGTGGGGTCGCGATGTTCATCGGCATCCTCGTCGCGTTCGGCGTGGCCTGGCAGCTGCCCTTCTTCGACCTCGTGTTCGCCGATCCGGAGCCGGTGCTGGCGATCCTCGGTGCCGCCCTGTTCATCGTCGGCATCGGTGTCGCCGACGACCTGTGGGACCTCGACTGGATGATCAAGCTCGCCGCGCAGTTCATGGCGGCAGGGCTCGTCGCCTGGCTCGGTGTGCAGATCTACTCCCTACCCATCGGTGGACTGACGGTCGGTTCGTCGTGGGTGTCCTTCTCGATGACGGTCTTCGCCATCGTGCTCGTGATGAACGCGATCAACTTCGTCGACGGACTCGACGGGCTCGTCGCCGGTGTCGCCGTCATCGCGAACACCGTGTTCTTCGTCTACACCCAGCTGCTCGTGACCTCCACCGGGGCGAGCGACTACTTCAACCTCGCTTCGCTGATCGCCGCGATCCTCGTCGGTGCGTGCCTCGGCTTCCTCCCGCTCAACTGGCACCCCGCCCGACTGTTCATGGGCGATGCCGGTGCGCTGCTCGTGGGGCTGCTCATGGCGACCTCCGCAGCCGCCGTGACCGGCCAGGTCGACCCGGCTGCCCTGGGCCGCACGCAACTCTTGCCCGCGTTCATCCCGATCCTGCTGCCGTTCGCCATCCTGGTCGTGCCGCTCGCCGACTTCGTGCTGGCCGTCCTCCGTCGTCTCCGCGCCGGCAAGTCGCCGTTCAGCGCCGACCGGATGCACCTCCACCACCGGCTGCTCGACCTCGGTCACAGCCAGGTGCACGCCGTCCTCATCTTCTACGGCTGGACGGTCGTCATCTCCGTCGGATGCCTGGCGTTCTTCGCGGCCCCGACCTGGCTGGCCGTGCTCTTCGTCACCGTGGGCGTCGTCACCTGCACGGCGTTCACGCTCCTGCCGATCGGTCGCCGCAGGCGGGCCGACCGGCTCGCGCAGCGCGTGGCCGCCGGCACGGAGGGCGCTCCCGGGTCGGCGCTGTACGATCGGCTCGACGAGGCCTCCGGGCAGCGCGACCCCGAGGCGCCCGTGAGCGGCGACACCCTCGACACCCTCGACTCTCTCGCCAAGAAGGACCAGCACCCATGACTCCTCCCGCCCAGGCCGGCTCGCACGCGAGCGCCAACCGGGTCTTCCGCACGGCACTCCGGTACAGCGCGCTCCTCGCGCTCGTGATCGCCGTCGTCGGGGGAGTGGTCGGCTGGAGCGTCGACGGTTCCCGCGGCCTCACGAGTGCGCTCATCGGCACCGCGATGGCGCTCGTGTTCCTCGGCATCACCTCGGTGAGCATCCTCTTCGCCAACCGCTGGTCCGGCCAGGAGTTCTTCGTCGGCATCCTGTTCGGGGTGGTGATGGGCAGCTGGCTCGTGAAGTTCGTCATCTTCCTCGTGCTCGGCTTCATCCTGAAGGACCAGCCGTGGGTCAACGCACCGATCCTGTTCGGGAGCGTCATCGTCGGTGTCGTCGGATCGCTCGTGATCGACGCCGTCGTGGCGGCGAAGGTGCGGGTGCCCTACGTCTCGGACGACATCCTCCCGAAGGCGTCGCCGCAGGACTCCGACCAGGGCTGACGCTGCGGACGCATCCAGGTCGCGCGGGAGCATGCCGGAACCGGTATCCGAGGCACAGCCGAGGTCCCAGCTCGGAATATAGCCGTGGAATACCACCCCTGGGTTCGTCGGGGCCGGGTTTCCTTGCTAGACTCGTCAACGAATCCTCCCACTAGCACCGCTTCGGCGTGCGGCGAGGAGACATCCCCCCTGTTCGTCGCCGCGAGAGCTCTGCTCCACGCCCCCGAAACTGGAGATACGTGCTGTTCGCTAACGCCGTGCACCTGATCGCACCGATGGCCGCCGAAGATGGCGAGTTCCACGGTCCGTCGATCGACGAGTTCTTCCCCGACATCATCCTCTTCGAGGGCACGCCCTTCGCGATCAACCGGGTCATCCTGATCCGGTTCATCGCGGTGATCGCCCTCCTCCTGTTCTTCTGGCTGTCGACGCGCAAGATGCGCCTCGTCCCCGGCCGCGCGCAGAGCCTCGCCGAGATGGGGCTCGGCTTCGTCCGCGTCAACATCGCGGAAGACCTGCTCGGCAAGAAGGACGGCCTCCGGTTCCTGCCGATCCTGACGACCATCTTCTTCATGGTCCTCGCGATGAACCTGACGGGCATCATCCCCGGGCTGAACCTGGCCGGTACCTCGGTCATCGGTGTCCCGTTGGTGCTCGCACTGGTGTCCTACGTCACCTTCATCTACGCCGGTATCAAGAAGAGCCCGGGCAAGTTCTTCAAGAACTCCCTCTTCCCCTCCGGGGTGCCGTGGCCGGTGTACATCATCGTCACGCCGATCGAGCTCATCTCGACCTTCGTCATCCGCCCGCTCACGCTGACGCTCCGACTCCTCATGAACATGATCGTCGGGCACCTGCTCCTCGTGCTGTTCTTCGCGGCGACGCAGTTCTTCATCGTGAACCTCGGCGGATGGTTCGCCCTGATGGGTGTCGGGACGCTGGCCTTCGGCCTCGTCTTCACCCTCTTCGAACTCCTGGTCGCAGTTCTCCAGGCCTACGTCTTCACCCTCCTCACCGCGGTCTACATCCAGCTCGCGGTCGCAGAAGAGCACTAATCGAGCCCGGCACCCGCCAGGTCTCACCCAACGGAAGGAAACAAACGTGGACGCAACTACCGTTCTCGCCGCCCTTGAAGGAAACATCGCGACGGTCGGTTACGGTCTCGCAGCCATCGGCCCCGCCATCGGTGTGGGTATCGTCGTCGGCAAGACGATCGAAGGCACCGCGCGTCAGCCCGAGCTGGGTGGTCGTCTCCAGGTCCTCATGTGGATCGGTATCGCCTTCACCGAGGCGCTCGCCTTCATCGGCATCGCGACCTACTTCATCTTCGTCTAAGCCCCCTTTCACATCTCCGAAGGAGGCAAGATGTTTGATGCAGTGATCATCGCTGCTGAAGAGGGCGCTCCGACGAACCCTCTCATCCCAGCGGTCTACGACATCGTCTGGTCTGCCGTCGTCTTCATCATCATCCTCGGCTTCTTCTGGAAGCTGGTCCTGCCCAAGGTGCAGAAGCTCCTCGACGACCGCGCAGCGGCCATCGAGGGCAACATCGCCAAGGCCGATGAAGCGCAGAAGCAGGCCGAAGCGGCGCTCGAGCAGTACAACGCTCAGCTCGCCGAGGCCCGTCAGGAAGCCGGCCGCATCCGCGAGCAGGCTCGTGTCGAGGGTCAGACGATCCTCGCCGAGCTCAAGGAGCAGGCCACGGTCGAAGCCGCTCGCGTCACCGCGAGCGCTCAGGCACAGATCGAAGCCGAGCGTCAGGCGGCCGTCGTGTCGCTGCGTGCCGAGGTCGGCACGCTCGCGCTCGACCTCGCCAGTGGCGTCATCGGCGAGACGCTGAACGACGACGCGAAGGCCACGGCGGTCGTCGACCGGTTCCTCGCGGACCTCGAAGCGTCGGAGAAGGCAGCCAAGTAATGGGAAGCGCGACCAGAGAAGCACTCGCCTCGTCGAAGGAGGCCCTCGCCGCCCTCGGCGCCGGGGCCGATCTGGCCACCGCGGACGGACTGTTCGCAGCGGGCCGGGCCATCGGCGGCTCGAGCCACCTGAGCGCGGCGCTCAGCGACCCCGCAGCCGACGCCGGTGCCAAGCGCACCGTCGTCGAGCGGATCTTCGGCACCCAGCTGAGCGCGCAGGCGCTCGGCCTGCTGCAGACCGTCGTCTCCGGCCGCTGGTCCAGCGAGGCCGACCTGCTCGCAGGCATCGAGGAGCTCGGCCTCCGGGCCGCCTCGATCTCCGCCGGTGCGCAGGGCGACATCGAGGCCGAGTTGTTCGAGTTCGGGAAGCTCGTGTCGAGCAACCACGAGCTCGAACTCGCGCTCAGCAGCAAGCTCGGTTCGTCCGCTGCGAAGGGCGCCCTGGCGGCGTCCCTCCTCGCGGGCAAGGCGAGCCCGCAGACCGTCAGCATCGTCGGTCAGCTCGTGCAGCAGCCGCGAGACCGTCGGATCGGAGAACTGCTCCGGCACGCATCAGGCATCGTCGCCGACCAGCAGGGCCTCGCGGTCGCCACGGTCACGGCAGCCGCACCGATCGAGGCGTCGCAGCTCCAGCGCCTCGAGCGCCACCTCGCCACGGCCTACGGCCGTCAGGTGAAGATCAACCAGGTGATCGACCCCGCCGTCGTCGGTGGACTGCGCGTGCAGCTCGGGGACGACGTCATCGACGGCAGCCTCGCTGCCCGACTGAACGACCTCCGTCTGCAACTGGCCGGATAACGGCCCGTGCAGCGCGGGGACCGGCCCGACGGTCTCCACAACTCAAGACGTTGATCCTGACGGATCGCACCTCTCGGAACCCCCGGGTTCCACAACCAAAAGGAACATGATGGCAGAACTCACGATCAGCCCAGACGAGATCCGGGATGCTCTCAAGGACTTCGTCAAGGCCTACGAGCCCGGCACCGCCGCGGCCACCGAGGTCGGACGCGTGATCGATGCCGCTGACGGCATCGCCCACGTCGAGGGCCTCCCGGGCGCCATGGCGAACGAGCTCCTCCGCTTCGCGAACGGCACCCTCGGCCTCGCGCTGAACCTCGACGAGCACGAGATCGGCGTCGTCGTCCTCGGTGAGTTCGACGAGATCGTCGAAGGCATGGACGTCACCCGCACGGGCGAGGTCCTCTCGGTCCCCGTCGGCGACGGCTACCTCGGCCGTGTCGTCGACACGCTCGGCAACCCGATCGACGGCCTCGGCGAGATCGCCAGCACCGGCCGCCGCGCACTGGAGCTCCAGGCTCCCGGCGTCATGCAGCGCAAGTCGGTTCACGAGCCGCTCCAGACCGGCATCAAGGCGATCGACGCCATGATCCCCGTCGGCCGTGGCCAGCGCCAGCTCATCATCGGCGACCGCCAGACCGGCAAGACCGCGATCGCGATCGACACCATCATCAACCAGAAGGCCAACTGGGAGTCGGGCGACGTCAACAAGCAGGTCCGCTGCATCTACGTCGCCATCGGCCAGAAGGGCTCGACCATCGCCTCCGTCAAGGGTGCGCTGGAAGAGGCCGGCGCGCTCGAGTACACGACGATCGTCGCCTCGCCTGCGTCCGACCCGGCCGGCTTCAAGTACCTCGCTCCGTACACCGGCTCGGCCATCGGCCAGCACTGGATGTACGAGGGCAAGCACGTCCTGATCATCTTCGACGACCTGTCGAAGCAGGCCGAGGCCTACCGTGCCGTCTCCCTCCTCCTCCGTCGTCCGCCGGGACGCGAGGCCTACCCGGGTGACGTCTTCTACCTGCACTCCCGTCTGCTGGAGCGTTGCGCGAAGCTGTCCGACGAACTCGGCGCCGGTTCGATGACGGGTCTGCCGATCATCGAGACCAAGGCGAACGACGTCTCGGCGTACATCCCGACCAACGTGATCTCGATCACCGACGGTCAGATCTTCCTGCAGTCCGACCTCTTCAACTCCAACCAGCGCCCCGCGGTCGACGTCGGTATCTCCGTCTCGCGCGTCGGTGGTGACGCTCAGGTGAAGAGCATCAAGAAGGTCTCCGGAACGCTGAAGCTCGAGCTCGCGCAGTACCGCTCGCTCGAGGCGTTCGCGATGTTCGCCTCGGACCTCGACGCGGCCAGCCGCCGTCAGCTCGCCCGAGGCGCCCGCCTCACCGAGCTGCTCAAGCAGCCGCAGTACTCGCCGTACCCCGTCGAGGAGCAGGTCGTCTCGATCTGGGCCGGAACCAAGGGCAAGCTGGACGACGTCCCGGTCGAGGACGTCCTCCGCTTCGAGCGCGAACTGCTCGACTACCTGGGTCGGAACACCGAGGTCCTCACCACGCTGCGCGACACGAACGTGCTCGACGACGACACCGTCTCGAAGCTCGATGCCGCTGTCGACCAGTTCAAGCTCGAGTTCCAGACGGGCGAGGGCGCTGCCCTCGGTTCGGAGCAGGTCGAGGAGCTCCCGGTTGAAGACGTCAACCAGGAGAAGATCGTGAAGGGTCGCCGCTAGTCCATGGGCGCTCAACTCCGGGTCTACACGCAGAAGATCAAGTCTGCGCAGACGACCAAGAAGATCACGAAGGCGATGGAGCTCATCGCCGCGTCGCGCATCCAGAAGGCGCAGGCGCGGGTGGCGGCATCCGGACCCTATTCTCGTGCGATCACTCGTGCCGTGTCCGCCGTCGCGACGTACTCCAACGTCGACCACGTGCTCACGACCGAGCCGGAGAAGGTTGAGCGGGCTGCGGTCGTCGTGTTCGCATCCGACCGAGGCCTCGCCGGCGCCTTCAACTCGCAGGTCCTCCGTGAGGCCGCCGAGCTGACCGAGCTCCTGCGTAGCCAGGGTAAGGACGTCACGCACTACCTCGTGGGCCGGAAGGCCGTCGCCTACTTCACGTTCCGACGGATGCAGGCTGCAGGGGAGTGGGTCGGCAACACGGAGAACCCCGACTTCGCCACGGCGCAGGAGATCAGCGAGTCCATCCTCAAGGCGTTCCTCACGGACGCCTCCGAGGGTGGCGTCGACGAGATCCACATCGTCTACAACCGCCTCGTGAGCATGATGACGCAGACCCCCGAGGTCGTCCGTCTCCTGCCGCTCGAGGTCGTCGAAGGCGTCGAGGAGCCCACCGACACCGCTGTGCTGCCGCTGTACGAGTTCGAGCCGGATGCCGAGAGCGTGCTCGATGCACTGCTCCCGAACTACATCGAGAGCCGGATCTTCAACGCGCTGTTGCAGTCCTCCGCCGCGAAGCACGCCGCGACGCAGAAGGCGATGAAGTCGGCCAGCGACAACGCCGACAAGCTCATCACCGACTACACCCGCCTCCGCAACAACGCGAGGCAGGCCGAGATCACCCAGCAGATTTCCGAAATCGTTGGCGGCGCAGACGCGCTCTCGTCCTAGTCATCGCAACACGCACACGTATCTGTAGAGACAGAGAAGAGAAGAACATGACTCCCACCGCAACTGCCGAGCAGGGCGCTGCAGAGGTGAAGGCCGGCGCCGTCGGCCGCATCTCCCGCGTCACCGGCCCGGTCGTCGACATCGAGTTCCCGCACGACGCGATCCCGGGCATCTACAACGCCCTGAAGACCAGCGTCGTGATCGGCGAGCAGACGATGGTCCTCACGCTCGAGGTCGCACAGCACCTCGGCGACGACCTCGTGCGCGCCATCGCCCTGAACCCGACGGACGGCCTCGTCCGCGGCCAGGAGGTCACCGACACGGGTTCGCCCATCTCGGTGCCCGTCGGCGACGTCACCAAGGGCAAGGTCTTCAACGTCATCGGCGAGGTGCTCAACGCCGAGCCCGGCGAGCAGATCGAGATCACCGAGCGCTGGCCGATCCACCGCCAGCCGCCGTCGTTCGACCAGCTCGAATCGAAGACGCAGCTGTTCGAGACCGGCATCAAGGTCATCGACCTCCTGACGCCGTACGTCCTCGGTGGCAAGATCGGTCTGTTCGGTGGTGCCGGTGTCGGCAAGACCGTCCTCATCCAGGAGATGATCCAGCGCGTCGCGCAGGACCACGGTGGTGTGTCGGTGTTCGCCGGCGTCGGTGAGCGCACCCGTGAGGGCAACGACCTCATCCACGAGATGGAAGAGGCGGGTGTCTTCGAGAAGACGGCCCTCGTGTTCGGCCAGATGGACGAGCCGCCGGGAACGCGTCTCCGCGTCGCCCTCTCCGCGCTGACGATGGCGGAGTACTTCCGCGACGTCCAGAAGCAGGACGTGCTGCTCTTCATCGACAACATCTTCCGCTTCACCCAGGCCGGTTCCGAGGTGTCGACCCTGCTCGGTCGTATGCCGTCCGCCGTGGGGTACCAGCCGAACCTCGCAGACGAGATGGGTCTCCTCCAGGAGCGCATCACCTCGACGCGTGGTCACTCGATCACCTCGCTGCAGGCGATCTACGTCCCCGCCGACGACTACACCGACCCGGCACCGGCGACCACCTTCGCGCACCTCGACGCGACGACCGAGCTCTCCCGTGAGATCGCGTCGAAGGGTCTGTACCCGGCCGTCGACCCGCTGACCTCGACGAGCCGTATCCTCGACCCCCGCTACCTGGGTGCCGACCACTACCGCGTCGCCACCACGGTCAAGCAGATCCTCCAGAAGAACAAGGAACTGCAGGAGATCATCGCCATCCTCGGTGTCGATGAGCTCTCCGAGGAAGACAAGATCACGGTGTCGCGTGCGCGCCGGATCCAGCAGTTCCTCTCGCAGAACACCTACATGGCGAAGAAGTTCACCGGTGTCGAGGGTTCGACCGTTCCGCTCAAGGAGACGATCGAGTCGTTCGACGCCATCGCTAAGGGTGAGTTCGACCACGTGGCCGAGCAGGCCTTCTTCAACGTCGGTGCCATCTCCGACGTCGAAGAGAAGTGGGCTCAGATCCAGAAGGAGAACGGCTAGTCATGGCCTCCGCTCCTCTGACCGTGAGCGTCGTCGCGGCCGACCACGAAGTGTGGTCGGGCCCGGCACGCCAGTTGATCGCGAAGACCGTCGACGGCGAGATCGGTATCCTGCCCGGCCACGAGCCGATGCTGGCCATCCTCGCCGCCGGTGAGGTCCGTGTCACGCTCGAAGACGGCTCGAAGATCGTCGCGAACGCTGAAGACGGCTTCCTGTCGGTCGAGAACAACACCGTCACCGTCGTGGCCGGCAACGCCACGCTCGTGACCAGCTCCTGATTCGGTGCTGATCCTCCTTCCCCCTTCGGAGACGAAGCGGGACGGCGGCGACGGACGAGCCCTGGACACCGCCCTGCTGCGGTTTCCAGGGCTCTCCTCGTCCCGGAACGATGTCGTTGACACCCTGGTGTCGCTCGCTGCCGATGAGACCGCGACGGTCAAGGCCCTGAAGCTCGGTCCCAAGCAGCTCGGTGAGGTCCAGCGCAACCGCGTGGCGGCGACGTCCGCGACGATGCCGGCGATCGACCGGTACACGGGGGTGCTGTACGACGCGCTCGAAGCAGACACGCTCTCAGCGGACGCGCGACGCTTCGCCGCTGAGCACCTGGTCGTGCACTCGGCGTTGCTCGGCCCGGTCGGCGCGCTCGATCCCATTCCGGCCTATCGGCTCTCCCACGACTCCAGGCTCCCGGGGTTCGTGCTCAAACGGCACTGGGCGGGGCCCGTCGCCCGCGAGTTGAACGTCGTCCCGGGTGTCCTGTTGGACCTGCGCTCGGAAGGCTACGCGGCGCTCGGGCCGTTGCCGGACCGCGTCGGGGCCGTCTACCTGCGTGTGCTCACGGTCGGCGACGATGGCCGCCGCCGCGCGCTCAACCACTTCAACAAGCAGGGCAAGGGCCGGTTCACCCGCGCGCTGTTGGAGGCCGGTGTCGACCACCCTGATGTCGACTCGTTGCTCGACTGGGCGCGATCGACCGGATGGGTGCTCGACGTCCACGCCCGTGCCGACGACGGTCGGGCGACCGAGCTCGCACTCGTCGTCTGACCCCTTCGGATCAGGGAGCGCTGTCGGAGCGCCAGCAGCCGACGAGGTGGTCGTCGACGAGGCCTCCGGACTGCATGAGGGCGTACATCGTCGTCGGGCCCACGAAGCGGTAGCCGCGCTTCCGCAGGTGGGCACTGAGTGCGGTGGACTCGGGGGTCACCGCGGGGACCTCGGTCCACTGGGCGAACCGCGCGGGCCGTGGCGGGGGAGCGAAGCTCCAGAGGAGCTCGTCCAGGTCGTCGCCCAGCTCGAGGGCTGTGCGGGCATTGCCGATGACCGCGTTGATCTTCCCGCGGTGGCGGATGATCCGGGCGTCATCGAGCAGGCTCTCGACATCCGCCTCCGTCATGGCTGCGACGGCGTCGAGGTCGAAGCCGTGGAACCGTTCCCGGAACGCCGGTCGCTTCCGAAGGATCGTGATCCAGGAGAGCCCGGCCTGGAACCCTTCGAGACTGATCTTCTCGAAGACCTGCCGCTGTCCGTGGAGCGGCACGCCCCACTCCTCGTCGTGATAGCGCTGGTACTCCGCGTCCGTCCCGGCCCAGGCGCAGCGGGTCAGGCCGTCGGTGCCGACGATGGTCGGGGAGGCTGGACTCATCGGCGGTACGGGATCCCTTCGTGGTCGAGGAGCCAGCGTTTGGTGGCCGGTCCGTCTCCGCCAGAATAGCCCGTCACGATCCGCCCGGTTCCGAGGACGCGATGACAGGGGATGAGGAGCGCGATGGTGTTCGCCCGAACCGCCTGGCCGGCCGCCCGGCCGCCCTGCGGGGCACCGGCCGCGGCCGCAAGGGCGCCGTACCCGATGGTGTCGCCGAACGGCACTTCGCCGAGTGCCGACCAGACCGCCTGCTGGAACGGCGTGCCGGTCGTGACGAGCGGGAGGTCGAACACGGTGCGTCGTCCGCGGAAGTACTCGTCGATCTGCTCCGCGGCGTCGAGGAGGACCGCGGTGGGGCGTTCGTCCACCCCGTCGAGTGGGAGTCGCCCGTGGTGCTCGAAGCGCACGGCTGAGACCGCGTCGTCGACGGAGCGGAGCTCGATCCGCCCCACCGGTGTCGGCATCCTGAGGAAGCCCTCGGCGGTCGGGTCGGCGATGACGGAGCAGGGGAGTACGGGATCGGTGATGGTGAGGTGTGTGGTCATGCACCGAGCGTAGGAAGCCCGTGATCGGCGCGATGCGTCGCGTGGGCCTGGCCGCGGCGTCGGGGGCCGACGGGTGCCTGTGGAGGACGCTCGGGCTAGCCTGGATGCATGTCTGATCTCAACTATCGCCCACTCGGTCGCAGCGGCCTCCTCGTCTCAGCGGTCGGTATCGGCTGCAACAACTTCGGACGCGAGGGCACGGTCACCGAGAGCCTGGACGGCACGCGAGCCGTCGTCGACACGGCGATCGACGCCGGGGTCACCCTCTTCGACACCGCGGACATCTACGGCCGGGAGTACGGGCTGAGCGAAGAACTCCTCGGGCAGGCGATCGCCGGGCGGCGGGATGAGATCGTGCTCGCTACCAAGTTCGGCCATGTGGACTACGAGAGCCCGATTCCGAACTGGGGGGCCAAGGGCTCCCGTCGCTACATCCGGCTCGCGGTCGAGGGCTCGCTCCGCCGTCTGGGCACCGACTGGATCGACCTGTACCAGCTGCACACCCCCGACCCGTTCACGCCGATCGAGGAGACGATCGCGGCCCTGGACGAGCTCGTCCAGGAGGGGAAGATCCGCTACGCCGGCCACTCGAACTTCGCCGGTTGGCAGCTGACCGAGGCGGACTGGGCGGCTCGTACCGCCGGCCACCCCGCCTTCATCTCGGCCCAGAACGAGTACAGCCTGCTCGTCCGGGGCGCGGAGCGCGAGCTGTTCCCGGCCATGCGCGCCGCCGGTGTCGGCTTCCTCCCGTACTTCCCGCTCTACAACGGCCTGTTCACGGGGAAGTTCTCCCGCGACGGCGGGCCGGCCGACAGCCGCATCATGCGCCAGCGCAAGCACCTCCTCGACACGGCGCCCTGGGATGCGATCGAGGCCTACCAGGCCTTCTGCGACGAGCGCGGCATCTCCATGCTCGAGGCGACCTTCGGCTGGTTGCTCGCTCAGGACGGGCTCACGAGTGTCATCGCCGGTGCGACCACTCCGCAACAGATCCGCGCGAACGCCGCGGCCGGTTCGGCGTGGTCGCCGACCGCCGAGGAAGCGGCCTGGATCTCGGACCGCTTCCCCGTCGGTTGAGCCGTCCGGTCAGTCCTTCGAGCGGCGCTGCTCCGGGTCCTGCGTCTGCGGTTCCGTGGATGCGGCCGATGACCCCGGTGCGTCCGGGGACGCGAGCTGCCGGAGGTCGAGCTGGGCGGTCATCGTGCCGAAGTGCTCCGTGACCTGCTCCGAGACCTGATCCGACAGCTGTTCGCTCACGTCGGCTGAGACGCTCTCGGTGAGCTCTGCGGCGAACAGGCGGCGCTTCGCCCGCTGCTCCCGTCGCACCTCGATCCCGAATGCCTTGAACGACGAGATGCACATGAGGATGATCACGACGCTGAAGGGCAGCGCGGTGATGATGGCCGCCGTCTGCATCGACGCGAGACCGCCCGCGATGAGCAGCGAGATGGCCAGGAGGCTCGTCACGAGTGCCCATGCGATCCGGACCCGGTTCCGCGGCTCCGTCCCGCCGGTCGTGAGCATGCCCATCACGAGTGATCCCGAGTCGGCCGAGGTCACGAAGAACAGGAGGATGAGCAGCAGGGCGCCGACGGTCGCGATCGATCCACCGGGGAGGCCGGCGAGCATGTTGAACAGGGCGGTGTTGAGGTCGACGGGACCATCCGCACCGCTGAAGTCACGGCCCTCCAGCGACTGCATGATGGCGGTGCCGCCGAGCACGGCGAACCAGAGGAAGGTCACGAGGGTCGGGACGAGGAGGACGCCGAGCACGAACTGCCGCACGGTGCGCCCCTTCGAGATGCGGGCGATGAAGACGCCGACGAAGGGTGCCCACGACATCCACCAGCCCCAGTAGAAGGTCGTCCACGAGGACTGCCAGGCCTCGCCGGCAGCACCCTGGTACGCGGAGACGTTGAAGGTGAGTCCGACCACGTTCTGGAGGTAGGCGCCCATGGCCTGCACCCATTCGCGGAGGAGGAACAGCGTCGGGCCGGCGAACAGGACGAAGAACAGCAGCAGCGCCGCGAGGACGAGGTTGGTGTTCGAGATCCACTTCATGCCCTTGTGCACGCCGGAGACGAGGGAGAAGATCGTGACGCCGGTGATCACGAGGATGAGGATGACCTGCGTGACGATGTTCGGTTCGGCGAGGCCCGTGTACCCGAGCCCCGCGGAGATCTGCAGCACACCGAGGCCGAGCGAGGTCGCGACGCCGAACACGGTACCGATGACGGCGATCGCGTCGATCGCATTGCCCCAGCCGCCCTGCACGCGCTTGCCGAGCAACGGCTCGATCGACCACCGGATCGACATCGGGCGCCCCTTGCGATGCACAGCGTACGCCAGCGCCACACCCACGACCGCGTAGATCGACCAGGCGTGGAGTCCCCAGTGGAGATAGGTCTGACTCATGGCCTGCTGGGCCAGGGACTGCTGGGAGCCCGTGACCCCGGGGCGCGGCTCGAGGAAGTGTGTGAGCGGCTCACCGACACCGTAGAAGACCAGGCCGATCCCCATTCCGGCGGCGAACAGCATGGAGAACCAGGACAGGAGCGAGAACTCCGGTTCGTCGTCGTCCTTGCCGAGCTTGATGTCGCCGAACTTCGAGACGGCGAAGACGATCGCCACGATGACGAACCCGGCGACGAGCAGGACGTAGTACCACCCGAGGCCTCCGATGATCCCGGACTGGATGGCGTTGAAGACGGACTCGGCCTGTTTCGGGAGCAGGATCGAGAACAGCGCGACACCGAGGATGACCACGAGGGCCGGCCCGAGCACCCAGGGGATGACCTTCGCGGGGGCGCCACCAGCCGCCGCGTCGGAGGTGGGGATGGTCTTCGTGCTCACGTGTGCGCTCCTCGGGCCGTGCGGGCGACCCTGCGTCGCCACGATCATCAAGGGTAGGGAGCCGCGGCGATCCGGACAACGTTGCGCAGCGGGCCCTGGTGTGCAGTCCGGCGTGCGCGCTCGTCGACCGGCTGGGCGGTCCCGGACGCGTCGGTGCCTCTCGGACATCGCGCCCACCCCCACTCGGGGCACGGATTCGAGCGAATCGGCACCGTGGCGAGGCTTTGTCGGGCACAATTGCGGATGACCATGCAGGAGGATCCGTGCCGAGAACGCCCCGCGACCGACGACGTACCCGGACGGCCGTCGCCCTCGGCGTCGTCGCCGTCCTCCTCGCCGGCGGTGCGCTCGCGGTGTCGCTCGTGAGCCGCGTCCCGAACGCCGCTGCCGGCCCGTTCGACGGAGCGCAGTTGTACGTCGATCCGTCCTCGCTTGCCGCCCGAGCCGCCGCAGCCGATCCGGCGGCCGCGACCGAGGAACCGACGAGTTCCGCCACGGCCGGGACGAGCGGCGGTTCGAACGGCGACCCGAGCGACGTCGCCCAACAGCTCGCAGCGGCGGAGCGGCTCGCGGCGGAGCCGACCGCGATCTGGCTCGTGCCGGAGCGCTACCCGATCGGAACCGTCCGGGACACCGTCTCCGAGGTCGTCCGGTCCGCCGAGCGCTCCGGGTCCATGCCGGTCTTCACGGTCTACGGCGTGCCGGAGCGGGACTGCGGCAACCAGTCCGCCGGTGGGTTGTCGAGCGACGAGTACCAGGACTGGGTCGCCGAGATCGTCGCCGCCGTCGCGGATCACCGCGTCGCCGTGATCCTCGAACCGGATGCCGTCGCGCTCGCGCCGGACTGCGGTGACCGCACCGCGCGGATGCGGCAACTTGCAGCCGCGACCGAGCAGTTCGCGGACGCATCGGTCCCCGTGTACCTCGACGGCGGCCACTCCGACTGGCGACCGCCCGCCGAGATGGCCGAGCTCCTCCGGGAGGCCGGTGTCGCCGACGCAACGGGCTTCGCCACCAACGTCTCCAACTACAACACGACCGAGGACGAGATCGCCTATGCGGAGGAACTGAGCGGCCTCCTCGACGGCGCCCATTACGTGATCGACACCTCTCGGAACGGCAGTGGCTCGAACGGCGAATGGTGCAACCCGTCCGGCCGGACGGTGGGGCAGCAGCCCCTCACCGCGCAGGCCGAACACCTCGACGCGAACCTCTGGGTGAAAGCCCCCGGCGAGAGCGACGGAGCGTGCAACGGTGGCCCCCTTGCTGGGGTATGGTGGCCGGAGCAGGCCGTGCAACTGGCCAAGGGATTCAGCGCGTGGTGAGTCGGCAACGGCTACATCCGGCACGTCGCTGACGGGTGGAACGGGTAGGGGCATCGTGACCGAAGAGCTGAGCGAACGTCGGACCGCGGTCGTCATCGAAGACGACGCGGACATCCGCCAACTGCTCGAGACCGTTCTCGAGCAGGCCGGATTCGAGACCGTGTCCGCTGCGAACGGTCTGGACGGCGTCGAGGCGGTGCGGAGGCACAACCCCCTCGTCACGACCCTCGACGTCAGCATGCCGGGTATCGACGGCTTCGAGGCTGCCAAGCGCATCCGCGCCATCAGCTCCACCTACATCGTCATGCTGACCGCCCGAGGCGACGAGATCGACACCCTGCAGGGCCTCGACTCCGGCGCCGACGACTACATGACCAAGCCCTTCCGTCCGCGCGAGCTCCGTGCCCGCATCGAGGCGATGCTGCGTCGGCCTCGCGCGAACGGTGATGCTCCGGCCGTCGCCGCGGCGGCACCGGCGCAACCGGCTCCGACCGCGGTCGCGCCGGCTCCCGTCGCTCAGGTCGCGACTCCGCCGCTGCAGCAGCAGGTGTCGTCGCCCGACCCCACGATCGTCCACGAGACCGTCGCGCGTCATGCCGCTCCCGTCGGTCAGTCGGTCGTCCCGATCATCATGCAACCGACCGCCGCAGCGCCCGATGACGGCGAGGGGTGGCTCGTCCACCGCGGTCTGAAGCTCAGCTCCGCCACCCGCATCGTCGAGGTCGACGGCACCGAGGTCGACCTCACGCGGAGCGAGTTCGACCTGTTGCAGGCACTGATGGAGTCCCGCCGTCGGGTGCGCAGCAAGGCGGACCTCGCGCTCATGCTCCGTGGCGAGAGCTACATCACGGCTTACTACGTCAGTGAAGCCGACAAGCGTGCGATCGAGGTGCATCTCGCCAACCTGCGACGGAAGCTCGCGGACAGCACAGTGGCCCCGCGGTTCATCGAGACGGTGCGCGGCGTCGGCTACCGCATGACCTCCGACGACTGAGACCGCCGCGGTCCCGACCGCGACGGAGCCTCGCCGGCGACCAACGACGCCTGGTGGACGGAGCTCAGGATTCCGCCGCGTCCGCCGCGTCGAGTTCGAGCAGTCGTTCGCAGCTGCGGCGGCCGACCTCCTGGAGGGCGGTGTGGATCTCGCGTGCGCGTTCGAGTCGCCCGAGCTCGATCGCCTGGAGACCGGCACTCGCGAGTCCGGCCACCCCGATCACGCCCAGCATGACGCTGGAGGAGCGGATGCTGAGGAGGACGACCTTGGACTCGTCGGTGTCATGCGCGTCGAGCGCCGCTCCCAGACGTGCCAGACGGGTGGGCCACATCTCGACGTAGGTCTGGACGAACCGACGACGACTGCGCAGGTCGCCCGAGAGTTCTCGGAGCAACCTGCGCAGTTCGTCGGCGTCGACCGTGCCCGGGTCGGGGGACGTCACACGCGGTAGCCGCGCTGACGACGGATGAGCTTGCCGAACATGCTGAGCGTCTGCAGCACGGTGATGACGCCGAGGACCGGCCAGCCCGCCCAGAGGATCGTGGACTGGACGACGGGGGAGAGCTGGGTCCAGGCGGCGACGATCGCGATGATGGCGGCGAGGACGAACAGGAGCGGCGCGAGGTGCGCGTTGCCCGAGCCGCGTTCTGCCTTCGCCTGCTCGGCCCAGTTGTCGACCTTCTTGTTCGACGCGAACTTCGACCAGGCACGGATGAAGTGGCCCATGCGGATCCACATGTAGAACTCGGCTGGGAAGATGAGGACCGCGAAGAGGATGTCGCGGGCGTTCCGCTTCTTCATCGACAGCGCGATGCGCAGGTTGAGGAAGATCGCGACCAGCGGCGGGATGAGCCACACGGGGCTGAACACGAAGGCGTGGATCGACAGCGACCCGGCGAGCAGCACGACGAAGAGGATGCGCGTGACGATGTTGAGGAGCATCTCCGCGTTCTCGAGCCACCGCAGTCGGAGGTTCGGGTGGAACGGCTGCCCCTTGGTGTCGCCGCGCTGGCCGGGCCACATGAGCTCGATCGCGCCGTAGTTCCACTTGACCTGCTGGGCGTCGAGGGAGCGGACCGTGGTCATCCCGCCGACGTCGGCACGGGCACGGGCGCTGATCTTCGTGAGGTAGCCGGCGCTCTTGATCTGCAGCGACAGGAGCGAGTCCTCCACCTCGGAGTCCTTCACCCACGGGGTGGACTGGTGGTTCTGCTCCATGGCGTCGCGCAGGGCCTGGACGGAGAAGATCGAGTACTGCCCGCCGAGCACGGCCATGTTGCGGCCTCGGAGCATGTTCTGCATGTTGAACGCGGCGAACTGCGTGCGCTGGCCGGCGATGAGGAACGCCGGGACGAGCTGCTTCTTGAACGGCTCGTCGTCGATCGAGAAGATCGCGGAGATGCCGCCGATGCGACTGTCCGAGACGATCTCGGCTTCGAGCGACTCGATCGCGGTCGGGTCGGCGACCGTGTCACCGTCGACACCGAGCAGGTAGTCGTAGCCTTCGACGAGCGTGAAGCCGTAGTTGAGCGCGCCCACCTTCTTGTCGGGGTTCTTCCCGATGTCGTGGATGAACACCTCGGTGAACTGCTCGTAGCCGTCCTCGTCGACCCGGGAGTGCGGGCCCGCGTAGGGCGCGGCGACGTCGACCGACCGGTCCGTGGTGTTGTTGATGACCACATGGATCACATCGGGCATCCGCGTCTGCTCGAGGAGGGACGCGAGCACCGCCGGCAGCGACTCCTCCTCGTTGTAGGCGGGGATGATGCACCCGATGGTCGCGCGGTACTCGGGGAGCGAGTTGACCGAGTCGATGAATTCGTTGGCATACGCTTCAAGTTCGGGCGCGAGAAGCGGCTGCGTCTGAATGTACCGAGGGTCAGGCTGCTGGGCGTTGGGCCGAGAGCTGTCCGGTCGCGCTTCGAGTTCTGACATCAGGGGTCCTGTTCCGAGTGGGTCGAGTGCAACGGTTCGCGCTGCAGTTGCAACTCTGCCGCGTTGGGCGCGGCTTTCGCGCGTGAATGCGATAGCGTCGGCTCAGGATTTCCTCAAGATTCGCGCTGGCCCCAGTTCGTGGGTCATACGGACCCTCGAGGGTCACTCGATCATCCCTCCGACACCCGCCAGGAGCCTCATGTCGAACCACCCAAGCCCGGTCCGGAACCGGCACGTCAGGCACGCCCTCCAGGCCGCGACCGCCGCCGCGCTCGTCCTCGGGCTGAGCGCCTGCGGGACGCCTCCGTGGGAGGAGCCGGGCGCGCAGCCGACCAGCTCGCCGCGCGTGTCGAAGACACCGAGGCCGACGGTGAGTGCGATCACCAACGAACTCGCGAGCGGGAGTGCCAAGCACACGCTCACGGCGGGCTCCGCCACCCTCACGGTCGACTACTGGTCCACACTGTCGATGGACGCGTGGAGCGCGGACGTCAACAAACCGGTGAGCTTCTCGCTCAGCGGCGTGCTCAACCCCGACGACCTCCAGGCGCTCTATCTCTCGCGGGTGACGCTCACCACGACCGTCCACGGACCGAAGGGGCAGCTGGAGTCGCCTGCCCCGTTCACCGACCAGTCGACGGTGGCACCGGGGTACCTCATCAAGGCACCGTACAGCTACAGCCAGACGTTCGTCCTCCCCGAGGTGGACAGCTCCGCGACCGGCGTCACCTTGACGATCACCTACGAGCTGCTGGTGCAGGCGACGCCGACGTCCGCCGAATATGCGAAGCAGACTGCGGTGGACACCCTGACCATCGCGATCGCCCCGCCCGCCTGACCGAGCTCGATCCGATCCGTCAGCGGCCCGTCGGCGAGGACGAGGCGAGGACCGTGCGGTTCCCGCCGGACGCTGCGGCACGCAGGCTGGCGTCGCTGGCGGCACGCGTGAGGACGGCGACGTCGTACCCGAGGTAGTCGGTCAGAGCGATCCCGATGCTGGCCGTCGGGCGCAGGCGCGGCGTGGTCTCGACGGGGTGGTCGAGCAGGCCGTCCTGGATGCCCTTGGCCGCCTGGAGCGCGACGTCGGCGTCCGTTGCGGGGGTCGCGATCAGGAGACACCCCGCGCCGTCCTCGCCGATGTCGGAGAGCGTCGGGCCGTACCGACGGACCGAGGAGATGAACCCCTCGGCGACCTCACTGCTGAACGCTGCTCCGAACGCCGTCTTCATCTCATCGAGGTCGTCGAGCCGGACGTGGAGGATCGCGAGCTGCTCGTCATGGAAGTTCGCCCGTTCCAGCCAGTCGTCGACGATCCGGACGAAGGACTCCTGGAGGAGGACATCGTCGCCCGTGTACGCGACGATGCTCCCGTGCCGTCGGCTGGCGGGTGCGGCGCGCTCGGCCCGCAGGACCGAGAGCACCACGGTCGCGACGATGAGGAGCGCGATGAGCAGCAGCGAGGCGGCCACGGTCCCGAAGAGCGTCGTGAACAACGAACCGTCCGGCCCCTCCACGAGGAGTGCGACCAGCCGAGCCGCGAAGAACGCCGACGCGATGCCGAGCACGATGGTGAAACCACGGGTGGTCGGGTTGTCCCGCATCGCGCCGACGAGCGTCTCAGCCGCGCCGAGGCCCGCGAAGAGGGCGATGCAGAGGAACGTCGCAGGCGCGCCCGCCCAGGGGCCTCCCGAGGGGCCGGCGGCGAGCGCGGCGACGATCGTGACCGCCGTCCCGATGAGTGAGACCCAGAGCAGACTCGATTTGCCGTTGAAGAGCCGCGCGCCGGACCACAGGGCGGCGATGCTCAGCACGTATCCACCGTTCCCGGCGGCGATCGCCCACCAGGCCTCCTGGCTCAGGGCGCTGACGACGTAGGAGAAGCTGGTGAACATCCCGGCCATGTAGGACACGGACCACACCCTCCCGCTCGCGTCGTCCTTCCGCATGAAGGTGTTGACGATGAACGTCGCGCCGCAGACGAAGATGACGAGCGCGTTGATCACCGCGACGGTCTGGCTGTCGAAGGTCATTCGGTGCCGCCTCTCGGAATACGGACGACCGCGGTCGTGCCCTCACCGAGCACGCTGTGGACGGTGAGGTCGCCGCCGTGCAGACGGACGATGTCCCGACTGATCGCGAGGCCGAGACCGCTGCCGTGCACCGTGGAGTTGCGGACGAGGTCGGAGCGGAAGAACCGCTCGAAGAGCTTCGGTTGGTCCTCCTCGGAGATGCCGATGCCGGTGTCCCGCACGATGACCCAGGCGGTGTCGCCCTCCGCGGTGACACCGACGCTCAGCTCGCCGCCGTCCCGGTTGTACTTGATGCCGTTCGAGAGCAGGTTGTCGACGACCTGCCGGAGGCGGAACGGGTCGGCGAACAACGGCACGGCCTCCTCGTCGTGGCGCACGATGGTGATGCTCCGTTCGGCGGCCACGTGCGCCAACGACTCGACCGAGCGGTCGACGATCTCCCGGAGCTCGCACTCGGAGCGTTCGAGCACCATGGTCCGGTTCACGTCGCGGGAGGCTGCGAGGATGTCCGCGATGAGTTCGAGGAGTCGATCGCCGTTCGTCTGGGCGATCGTGAGCTGCTTCGCGACCCGCGGTGGGAGCCCCGGGTCGTCGAGCGCGAGGTCGAGGTACCCGAGGATCGACGTCAGCGGCGTCCGGAGCTCGTGCGACACGGAGGCCACGAGGTCGTCCCTGGCGCGGATCGCGTTGATCTCGCTCGTGACGTTGCGTGAGACGAGGACCGTGCCGTCGTAGCCGCCCTCGTGGTCGTAGAGGCGGCGGGAGGTGAGGGCGAGGGCGATCCGCTCGGTACCGGGGGCGCCGAGCCACACCGTGAGGTTCTCGAACTCCTCACCACGGCGTGCACGGATGTACGGCTTGTCCTGCGGCTGGAGGAGGGTCAGTCCGTCCTCGGCCCACACCGGGAGTGCGGGATTGACGTCGGACAGCTCGCCGACCTCGTCCTGCAGCCGCGTCTGGAACCGGTTGACCATCGCCCGGGCTCCGATGCGGTCGAAGCGGACGACGCCGAAGTTCACGGCGTTCAGGATCTCCGCGAGGCGGCTCTCCTGGTCCTGTGCACGCCCCAGGGCGGTCTCGAGCTGTCCGGCCTGCTTGTTCAGCAGCACGCGCTGCGCCTCCGTCCGCTTCGCGGTCATCGCGGTGGAGACGGCGACGAACGCGAGGACCGTGGGCAGGATGACGAGCGCCGGCAGGTTGGCGATGGTGATGTCCCCCGGGGTCATCGCGAGGGATGACCAGCTCGACGTGCAGACGAGCACGATGGCGGTCACGGCACCTGCGAGGCCGAAGGCCGTCGCCATCCAGATGGTCGGGAAGACCCAGAGGAGTCCCGCGCCGATCAGGGGTTCGCCTTGCCGGATGAGCGCGATGGCGATGATGTCGAGGATCGGGAGCGCGATGAGGAGCCGCGGCACCTGGTGCCACGGCACGATCGGCGCGAGCGCCGTCGCGATGAACGCCAGGATCACCCCGATGTAGAAGAGGACGGAGTTGTCGTCGACGCCCTGGAACAGGAGCGTGGCGAAGAGGATGGCGACCACCGCCAGGCCGAAGAGCAGCTGTGGGAAGGCGCTGTAGCCGGTCATCCGGCCGACGCGTCGTGGGACCTCGACCGCGTGCGGGCCCGTTCTCGTGGGCCCGGTGTCCGCGAGACCGGGTGCCGAGGCGGTGTCACCCGACGCCGACGGGCCGGACGGGGGAGTCCGTTCTCCGATCGGCTTCGCGGGCATGGGTTGAGCGTACCTCTGTCGGGGGTGGCGGAACGTGATACTGGGGACGGCTTGCGCCGGTGCGGGGATCCCCTCTAGCGGGTGCCCCAGTCGTAGAGCTGCTTGTGCAGGCGCAGGTAGACGAAGGTCTCCGTTCCGGAGACACCGTCGACGGTGCGGATCTCGTCGTTCAGCAGCGCGATCAGTTCCTCGTCGTCCTCGCAGACCACTTCGACCAGCAGGTCGAAGGAGCCGGCGGTCAGGACGACGTAGTCGACGGCCGACAACGCGGACAGGCGGTCCGCGACCACGCGGGTGTCACCGGTCACCCGGACGCCGATCATGGCCTGTCGGGTGAAACCGAGCTGCATCGGGTCGGTCACCGCGACGATCTGGATGACGCCGGACTCCGTGAGCTTCTGCACCCGTTGCCGCACCGCGGCCTCGCTGAGTCCGACGGCCTTCCCGATCTCGGCGTAGGAGCGGCGTCCGTCGGTCTGGAGCTGCTCGATGATCGCCTTCGAGGTGTCGTCGGGCGGCGCCGCCTTCGCCGGTGCATCGGAGCTCGCTCGTGTCATGCGTCGATCATGACAGCGTGGACGGGTCGCGGCAAGCGGATCCGCAGGACCGACCGACCCCGGCGTCCGGATCCGTCGTCGCCGATCCCCGGACGGAATCCGCCGAGCCGGGTGGGGCGGTCCTGCGGTCGGCCGGTACCGTACTATCGTCGAGGGTGCATCAGCCACCGCCAGCCGTATTAGAGGAGCAGACGTGACCGAGCACGGGCAACGGATCGTCACGCTGCCCGGCGGGCGTCGAGTCTCACTCGCGTGGGCCGGCATGACCGATGTCGGCAAGCGACGCGAGTTGAACGAGGACGCCTTCGTGGCGCTCCCTCCCGTGTTCGCCGTGGCCGACGGCATGGGTGGGCACTCCGCCGGCGAGGTCGCGAGTGCCGCGGTCGCGCACCGCCTGACCAAGGCCACCGAGGGAGCCGAGATCCTCACCGTCGACGGCCTCGTCGACGCGCTGCGCATGGCCGTCGCGGACATGATCGACACCGCGGAGGAGGGCGAACTCGGCATGGGCACCACCGTCACCGGTGTCGTGCTGACGGCCGACGAGGGCGAGGGGCGCGTCGCGGTCTTCAACATCGGCGACTCCAGGGTGTACCGGCTGCAGGACGGCGAGCTGGTCCAGGTCACCGAAGACCACTCGATCGTCCAGGAGCTGATCCGCGCGGGAGCGATCAGCCCTGAGGAGGCGGAGTTCCACCCGAACAGCAACATGATCACCCGGGCCGTCGGACCGTCGGACGACCCCGTACCTGACGTCGAGCTCTTCCCGATCGAGACCGGTGCCCGATGGCTCGTCTGCTCGGACGGGCTCACGAAGGAACTCACCGACCACGGGATCTGGTACTTCCTGACCGAGGGGGCCACGCCGGTCGACGCGGCCGAACTCCTCCTGCGTGCCGCCCTCGACAACGGCGGACGCGACAACGTCTCGGTCATCGTGCTCGACATCGCGGCGGTCGACGAGAGCGTGGAGCAGCCCGCCTCCTGAGCCCGCTCCACAGCCGCTGCTCGCGCGGGCTTCGCGCCCGGTCGGACCGTCCCGTCAGCCGGTCAGGGCCGCAGGGTGCTCCACTGGAGCCATGAGCCCTTCGGACGTGACGCCCTCCGCGACCACCTCGCACCGGCCCGCGACGACGCCGGCCCGCCTCCGTGCCCCCAGCCCGCCGGCAGAGCCGCCCACCGGGTCGCTCCCGATCCTCGCAAGTCTCGCCCCGGTCGTCGGGTCGGTCGCCCTGTTCGCGATCACCGGCTCACCCGTGACCCTCGTCTTCGCCGCGCTCGGGCCCCTGATCGCCGTCGCCGGCTACATCGACGCACGCTGGACCAGACGTCGGCGCGGACGGCGGGCGCGCGCGGCGTATGACGCTGCGGCGCAGGAGCTGGAGCAGGACATCGCGCGAGCACACGTCGAGGAACGCGAGGAACTGCGAGCACTCCACCCTGCCGGTCGGCTCCTCGGGGTCATCGACGGACCCGATCGTGCCAGGTGGCGGGTACCGGAGGCCCGCCGCACGCTCGTCTGCGTCGGGCGAGGGGAGACGAGGAGTGCCGTCCGAGTGGACGCGGGGGCGGACGACGACCGATGGGAGTGGGCGGCACGGCTGTCCGAGGCGCCGGTCGTGGTCGAGGCGGTCGAGGGGATCGGCATCGTCGGTGGGAAGGTGTTCGCGCGCGCGGTGGCCCGCAGCATCCTCCTGCAGCTCGCCCGACAGCTCCCGCCGCAGGCAGCGCAGTTCTCCGGGGAGCCCGCGGCTCCCGACGACCGCACCTGGGCGTTCCTCGAGGACCTCCCGCACCGTGCGGTCTCGGACCCCGCCGACCCGATGCCCGGTGGGCGACCGGCGGAGCCGACCCTCGTCTCGGTCGTCGAACGCTGGGAAGCGGTCGGGTCCGCCGCGGGGCGATCGGGAGGACGCCCGCCGACCGGCGGTGTACTCGTCGCCCTGTCCGACACCGTCGAGCTCATCCCCACCCGCTGCCGACACCTGCTCGTCCTCGATACCGACGGCCAGACCGTCCTCGCCGACGGTACCGGCGCCTCCACGTCCGTGCCGGTGTCGCCAACCCTGCTCGCGGAGGCCGAAGCGGAACACGTCGTCGAGGCGCTCACCGCCGCCGCACTCACGACGGGGGAGTCCCCGACCCTCTCGAGTCTGCCGACCGACGTCGCCTTCGCGCAGGTGCATCCGGTGCGGGGCCGTCGCCCGTCGGTGGGATCCGACTGGCGGCCCGATGCGCTCCGGGTCGCCGTCGGCACCGGCGTCGAGGGCGTGCAGCTGCTGGACCTCGGAGCGGACGGACCCCATGCACTGGTCGGCGGCACGACCGGGAGCGGCAAGAGCGAGCTGCTCATCACCTGGATCACGGCTCTCGCCGCGCAGTGCTCGCCGCAGGAGCTCTCCCTGCTCCTCGTCGACTGCAAGGGCGGCGCCTCCTTCCAAGCGGTGGAGACCCTGCCGCACGTGGTCGGGATGGTGACCGACCTCGAACCGGGGGCGGCGGACCGCGTCGTGTCGAGTCTGCGAGCCGAGCTCCGCCACCGTGAGCGCGTGCTCGCCGGACACGGGGCGCGGCACCTGCTCGACCCCGTGCTCCTGCCGGAGCATCGCCCGGCACGGCTCGTCGTCGTCGTCGACGAGTTCCAGGCACTGCTCGACGCGAGCCCGCACCTCCATCAGGTGTTCGCCGACCTCGCGGCCCGCGGGCGATCACTCGGCCTGCATCTGATCCTCTGCAGTCAGCGTCCTGCGGCGGTCGCCGCCGACGCCATCCTCGCGAACTGCACGCTCCGCCTCTCGCTCCGGGTCACCTCGCGCCCCGACAGCGCCGCGATCCTCGGTGTGCCCGATGCGGCCGCGATCCCGGCCGGAACACCGGGCCGCTGCATCGTCTGGAACGGCGACCGACGACTCGTGTTCCAGTCCGCGGTCACCACCTCCGACGACATCCTCGCGGTCCGTGAGCGCTGGCGCGACGCGCCTGCACCTCGGCGACCATGGCTCGACCCCCTGCCGGCACGCCTGGCCTTGAGCGCCGTCTCGGCGATCGAGGCGGGACGTGCCGGAGGCTCGGAGCGCACCGGTGTCGACTGTCCTCCCGGGGAGGGCATCGTGTTCGGCCTCGCGGACCTCCCCGAGGAGCAGGCACAACGCCCCGCGGTGTGGTGTCCGGAGCACGACGGCTCGCTGCTGGTGCTCGGCACCGGACGTTCCGGTCGAACGACCCTGCTGGACACGCTCGAGGTCGGCGCGCGCGATCGCTTCCGCGTGGAGCGCGTCGGCCAGGATGCCGAGCAGGCCTGGGACACCGTCATGGCGCTGTCGGATCCGCTCCGCCCGACCGAGCGGACCCTCCTCCTCGTCGACGACGTGGAGTCGCTCCTCGCCACCGCCGGGGACGAGCACGGCGCCGCACTCCGCGATGCACTGCTCGGCCTGCTTCGAGACGGGGGACGCCGCGGCATCAGCGTCGTCCTCGTCGCCTCCCGGCTCGGCGGTGTGGTCCACCGGTTCTCGGCTCAGCTGGGCAGCACCCTGGTCCTCCGCCTCGCCGATCGGCAGGATCATCTCGTCGCCGGCGCACCCGCCTCCTGCTTCGATCCACGCCGACCCGCCGGCCGCGCGCACTGGCAGGACTCGGAGGTGCAGATCGCGCTCGCTCCACCGTCGCCGACGTCACCGTCCTCTGCGCCCGGGGTCCACCGCTGGCGGCCGAGCCCGGCACGCGCGACCGTCATCGTCACGCGCGCGACCGGAGCGGTCCGGGCGATGCTGCAGCGCTCGACCGGGACGGAGCTACGCGTGCGGCTCATCGAACCGGCAGCGCACCTGTTCCCGTCCGCACCGCTCGCGGGCGTCGCGGGCATCGAGAGCGACGTCCCGGAGGACGACGCCGCGATCGTCGTCCTCGTCGACCCCGAGACGTGGCTGTCGGGCCGGTTGGTCGTCGGGCGAGACCTTCCGCCGAGCACCGCCGGTGCCGACCTGGTGGTCCACGGCTGCTCCGCCGCCGACTTCCGGCAGGTGACCAGGAGCCGTGAACTCCCGCCGCTCCTCGGCTATGCGAGCGGCCGTGCCTGGTGGTGGCGGGCCGGACAGGAGGCGATGCGTGTGGACCTGCTCGGCTCCTGACCCGAAGGCGCCGAGGCCGTCGGCCGGGCGGTCAGACCGCGGTGACGGCGATCCGCCCGACGACGGTTGCTCCACCGTGGATGGCCAGGTCGAGTTCCGGTTCGAGGGCGTCGACGGCGGCCGCATCGAGCGCTCCGACCGAGACGAGCAGCCGGAGCGCGACGATCGTCGAGGCCCGGAGCGAGCCGTCGAGGACCTTGAGCGCGACGGTCGCGCCGCCGGGTGCTGACATGACCATCACGCCTTCCGCCCCGAGCTTCGCGAACAGGCCGAGGCGTTCGATGACGAGCGTGTTCGCCCGGCCTGGTCCGTCGAGCGCCCAGCCGTTGGCGAGCACCGCAGCCGTGAGCAGCCCGGCGTTCCGGTACAGGGCGAACGGCGAGGTGGGGGAGGAGTTGACGACGCGTCCGATGCCACGTGCGAGTCCGGTCAAGGAGACGGCGTACACCGGCGCCCCGCAGCCGTCGACCCCGCTGGCGGCGGGCTTCTCGCCGGTGAAGCGCTCGACGGTGTCGCGGACGGCGAGCTGCAACGGATGGTCGGGCTCGAGATACGTCGCCTGGTCCCACCCGTTCTGCGCGCAGGCGAGCAGCATGGCCGCGTGCTTGCCGGAACAGTTCATGTACAGGGGGCTCGTGCCGAGGCCGTCCCGAACCAGCTCGTCGCGGGATGCTCGATCGCCGGGCCAATCGGCCGGGCACTGCAACGCCGAGTCCTCGATCCGAGCTCGGCCGAGCATGCTGCGCACGACCTGGACGTGCTTCCGGGTCCCCGCATGGCTCGCGGTCGCGAGCACGGCCTGAGCGCCCTCGAGGGACACCCCGGCGTTCATGATCGTGATCGCCTGGAAGGGCTTGAGGCATGAGCGGGGGAAGACCGGTGCGTCCGGTGCTCCGAGGCTCGCGAGGACTTCACCCTCCGGCCCGAGGACGATCGCCGATCCGGCGTGACGTGACTCGATGAAGCCGCTGCGCTCGACGACGGCCAACTCCACCGCGTCCGCGACGCCGAAGGTCTGGGGGACCGCCGTGTTCACAGTGCTGCGAGCGCCTGATCGATGACCGTCATCGCGTCCGCGATGAGCTCGTCGGAGACGGCGAGGCTCGGGAGGAAACGGAGGACGTTGCCGTAGGTGCCGGCGGTGAGGACGAGCACGCCCTGCTGCGCGGCGGCTGCGGCGATGGCGCTGACGGCGGCCGGGTTGGGCTCCTTCGTCGTCGAGGCGGTACCCGGCTGAACGAGTTCCATCGCGATCATCGCGCCGATGCCGCGGACGTCGCCGATGATGTCGTACTTGCCCTGGAGCTCGAGCAGCGCTGCCGTCAGGGTGGCACCGATGCGATCCGCTTCGGCCAGGAGACCACGGGACTCGATCGACTCGAAGACCGCGACCGACGCGGCACACGCGACGGGGTTGCCGCCGAAGGTGCCGCCGAGGCCGCCGGGCTGGCTCGCGTCCATGATCTCGGCGCGTCCCGTGACCGCGGCGAGCGGAAGACCGCCGGCGATGCCCTTCGCGCTCAGCACGAGGTCGGGGACGAGGCCGAAGTGCGAGCTCGCGAAGTACTCGCCCGTGCGCGCCATGCCGCTCTGGATCTCGTCGGCGATGAACACGACGCCGTTGGCCGTGCACCACTCCTGGAGCGCGGGGAGGTAGCCCTCCGCGGGGACGACGAAGCCGCCCTCGCCCTGGATCGGCTCGACGACGAGGCACGCGAGGTCGGTGGCGCCGATGCGCTTCTCGAGGTAGGCGATGGTGCGGGCCGCAGCCGCAGCTCCGGACAGGCCGTCGTGGTAGGGGTAGGAGTTGGGGGCGTGGTAGACGTCGCCGGCGAACGGACCGTAGCCGGTCGCGTAGGGGGCGGCCTTGTAGTTCATCGCCATCGTGAGGTTGGTGCGACCGTGGTAGCCGTGGTCGAGCACCGCGACAGCCCGCCGACCGGTGTACTTGCGAGCGATCTTCACGCCGTTCTCGACCGCCTCGGCGCCCGAGTTCACGAGCACCGACTTCTTCGCGAAGTCGCCCGGGGTGTGCTCGGCGAGCAGCTCCGCGACGCGCACGTACTCCTCGTAGGGGGTGATCGTGAACAGGGTGTGCAGGACGTCGGCCGCCTGGTCCTGGACGGCGCCGACCACGGAGGACTCCGTGTGGCCGATGGTGGTGACGCCGATACCGGCACCGAGGTCGATGAACTGGTTGCCGTCGACGTCGACCACGATCGCGCCGTGCGCGCGCTCGATGTACACCGGGAGGACACTCGACACGCCATCGGACACGACGGCGGTCCGGCGGGCGTGCAGCGCCTGTGAGCGCGGGCCCGGGACGGCCGTCACGATGCGACGCTCCTGCGTCACGCTGGGGGCGGAGGCGGTCGTCTGGTCCGTGGTGTCGAGCGTGTCAGTCATAGTCCTCCAGCGTAGCGCGACCTCCCGACAGCGGGGCCGCGAACGCGGGCCGCGGTGGAGAGGCCAGTGGGATACTGGTGGCATGATCACGGGCCACCACGACTACACCATCGGCGTCCGCTGGGACGGAGACCTCGGGACGGGCACGAGCGGGTACCGGGATTACTCCCGGGAGCTCACGGTGACGGCCGCCGGGAAGCACGACCTCGAGGGCTCGGCCGACAAGCCGTTCCGCGGCGACCCGGGTCGATGGAACCCTGAGGAGCTGCTCCTGGCGGCCCTCGCGCAGTGCCATCTCCTGTCCTACCTGCACGTCGCCGTGACCCTTGGTGTCGTGGTGACCGCCTACACGGACGACGCCGTCGGGACCATGGTCGAGGACGGCGCGGGGAGCGGTGCGTTCACGGAGGTGGTCCTGCGTCCGCAGGTCACGGTCGCCGATGCATCGATGGTCGAGGCGGCGCGAGCAGGGCACGCCCGCGCGAACGAGCTGTGCTTCATCGCCAACTCGGTGAACTTCCCGGTCCGTCATGAGCCGACGATCGTGGTCGCGACGACCACCTGAGGAGTGGACCGACGCCGCGGCTCAGAGCCGCTCGGGGCGGAAGGCGCGCTTGATGCGCTCGACGGTGTCGGCGGGCGGCGACTCGTTGTAGGCGTTCGCGAGCTCCTGACCCGTGAGGGCGTGGATCGCCGCCATGATCTCGTCCGTCGCCTTGCGTCTGGCGCGTCCTGAGGTCGCCGGTCCATGGTGGCTCACGTCGATGGGTTCTCCGAAGATCACCGTGACCGGTTTGAACTTCGGGATCGTCGTGCCCACCGGCATGAGGTCGTCGGTGCCGATGAGGCCGACCGGGACGACCGTCGCGCCCGTGGTGAGTGCCAGCCAGGCGACGCCGGTCCTGCCGCGGTACAACCGTCCGTCGAGCGACCGGGTGCCCTCGGGGTAGATGGCGAAGGCCTCGCCGCTCTCGAGGATCCGGCGCCCCTGGTCGAGGGCTTCCTGCGCTGCCTGCCCGACACCACGTTCGACCCCGACCGCGCCGATCGAGGTGAAGAACGTGCGCGAGACCCAGCCCTTCAGGCCCCGTCCGGTGAAGTAGTCGGACTTCGCCAGGAACTGCACCCGTCGTGGCGCGCTGATCGGGATCGCGATGCTGTCGATGAACGAGAGGTGGTTGCTCGCCAGGATGACCGGCCCACGCTTCGGGACGTTCTTCCGGCCGATGATCTTGGGACGGTAGAGCAGCTTGGCCGTCGTGTTCAGGACGGCTCGTCCGAAGTAGTAGACGACACCGGGTTTCGAGGGCGTGGCCACCGTGTCGTCCGTCGACGGCTCGACCGTGGCCTGGTCGGAAGGTTCCTGGGCGCGTCGCTGCGTCTGTTCCTCATCGGCCATGCGCACGACTGTACCCGCCGACGCATGCGCGACTCGGCATACTCACGTGCGACCGCGCACCGCGGATGTTCGGCGCGCTGTCAGCCAGCATGGAGCCTGGTGGGTGAGACTGGACCGACCCCTCAGCAACGACCGAAAGTTCCCCTGTGCGCAAGAGCCTCTGCCTTCTGGCCGTCATCGCGTCCCTCGTGTCGCTGACCGCGTGCAGTTCGGCGACGTCGCAGTCGCAAGCGCTTCCCAGTCCGGGGGAGTGCGCCGACACGAGCGCAGGCAAGGCGTCCAAGGCGATCAGTGTCAGTGGCGACTTCGGCTCGATCCCCGAGGTCACCTTCGCCAAGGGCACCCTCGCCGCAGACACGACCGAACGCACGATCGTGGCCAAGGGCGACGGAGAGCGGGTCGATCCCGGCGACACGACGTTCGTCGAGATGTCGATCTACAACGCCGTGACCGGGTCGATCGTCGCGCAGACCGCCTACGGTGCGAGCCCGGCGACGGCGATCGTGGTCAACGACCAGAAGTACCTGAAGGGCCTCGTCCGCGCCGTCGAGTGCACGAACGTCGGATCCCGCGTCGCGGCGTTCGTCACGGCGGGCGACGGTTTCGGTTCCGCAGGGTCGAGCGACGGCACGGTCCAGGCCGACCAGCCGCTGGTCGTCGTGGCCGACGTCCTCAGCACGGTGCACAGCGATGCCAAGGCGGACGGCGTCCCGCAGGAGCCCGTCGCCGGGATGCCCGCGGTCGAGCTCGACACCGCCGGACGACCCACGGTGACCATCCCCGAGGAGCCCGCTCCGGCCGATCTCCAGGTCGCGGTCCTCAAGCAGGGCGACGGAGCGGTGGTGCAGCCCGACGCCGAGGTCATCATCAACTATCAGGGTGTGAACTGGCGGACCGGCGAGGTCTTCGACGAGAGCTGGGGCAACGGGCCGACCAACTTCCAGCTGTCCGCCGTGGTGAAGGGCTTCTCGAGCGCCATCGCCGGCCAGCACATCGGATCCCAGGTCATCGCCGTCATCCCACCCGACCTCGGGTACGGGCCGAGCGGCGGCAACAGCCAGGCGGGCATCGAGGCCGACGACACCATCGTGTTCGTCATCGACATCCTCGACGCGAGCAGCACCACGGCTCCCGCCGCGGGCTGAGCGGCCCGCACCGCCGCCGACGTAGACTGACCGCCGTGAGACGCGTCATCATCCTCGGATCAACCGGCTCGATCGGCACGCAGGCACTCGACGTCATCCGGGGTGACCGCGACCGCTTCGAGGTCGTCGGCCTGACGGCCGGCTCGAACGCCGAGCTCCTCGCCGAGCAGGCCGCCGCCTTCCACGTCGACGACACGGCCCTGGGCGCGGCCGACGCCGAGCAGCTCATCCGCAGTGTCGACGCCGACGTGGTGCTGAACGGCATCACGGGTTCCATCGGGCTCGGCCCGACCCTCGCGGCGCTCGAGACGGGTCGGACGCTCGCGCTCGCGAACAAGGAGTCACTCATCGTCGGTGGCGACCTCGTGCGACGGATCGCGACACCCGGCCAGATCGTGCCCGTGGACTCCGAGCATTCCGCGATCGCCCAGGCGCTCCGTTCCGGCACCGCCACGGAGGTGCGACGGCTCGTCCTGACCGCCTCGGGAGGACCGTTCCGCGGACGGGACCGCGCATCGCTCGTGGGCGTCACGCCGGCCGAGGCGCTCGCCCACCCCACCTGGGACATGGGTCTCGTCGTCACGACGAACTCGGCGACCCTCGTCAACAAGGGGCTCGAGGTGATCGAGGCGCACCTGCTGTTCGACGTCCCCTACGACCGCATCGAGGTGACGGTCCACCCGCAGTCGATCGTCCACTCGATGGTCGAGTTCATCGACGGTTCCACCATCGCCCAGGCCTCGCCGCCCGACATGCGGCTCCCCATCTCCCTCGGGCTCGACTGGCCCAACCGGGTCGGAGGTGTCGGCGTCCCGCTCGATTGGACCTCGCCCCAGCAGTGGACGTTCGAGCCCCTCGATCACGAGGCCTTCCCAGCGGTGCGACTGGCCAAACTCGTGGGCGGACAGGGCCGCACCTATCCGGCCGTGTTCAACGCCGCGAACGAGGAGGCCGTTGCGGCCTTCCATGCGGGTCGACTGGGCTACCTCGGCATCCTCGACACCGTCCGCGCGGTCGTCGACGACCACGAGGCGCCCGACGGCGAGCTCACCCGTGAGGCGCTCGCGGAGGCTGAGCGCTGGGCGAGGGCTCGCGCGCAGCAGCGCATCGGCTGACGTGCCCGCTCATCGTCGCAGGCTTCCGAGCGGCCGTACAGCCGGCGTGCAGCCGGTGACCCGACCGCGCGAGTAGGGTTACGCCGTGGAATCCGTCCTCCTCTACCTCCTCGGCATCGTGATCGTGCTCGTGGGCCTCATCGTGTCCATCGGGCTGCACGAGGTCGGTCACCTCGTGCCCGCGAAGCTGTTCGGCGTGCGGGTCACCCAGTACATGATCGGCTTCGGTCGTACCATCTGGTCGCGCCGTAAGGGCGAGACCGAGTACGGCGTCAAGATGATCCCGCTCGGCGGCTACATCTCGATGATCGGCATGTTCCCGCCCAAGCAGCCCGGCGGTGCCGCCAGGAACGCCAGCACCGGCTTCTTTGACACGCTGGTCCAGGACGCGCGTGAGGCGAGTGCCGACACGATCGGCGCCGGCGACGAGGAGCGCACCTTCTACCGGCTGCCCGTCTGGAAGCGGATCGTCGTCATGCTCGGCGGCCCGTTCATGAACCTCGTCCTCGCCGTCCTCTTCATCGGTATCGCCGTGTCGGGGTTCGGCGTCCCCCAGCAGAGCAGCACGCTGACCTCGGTGTACGAGTGCGTGTTGCCGTCCACGAGCGACCGCCAGAGCTGTGCAGCGGGGGATCCGCAGGGTCCGGCCGCCGCCGCAGGCTTGAAGCCGGGCGACACGATCCTCTCGATCGACGGCACCCCGATCTCCACCTTCGCCGAGATCTCCGCGGCCGTGCAGGATTCGCCGGGCAAGCCGTTGGCCCTCGAGGTCGCCCGCGGCGAGCAGCGACTCGATCTCACCCTGACGCCGTTGCTGCTCGAGCGGGACGTCGTCGACGCCCAGACCGGCAAGATCGTCACGAACGCCGACGGGTCGGCGAAGACCCACGAGGTCGGCTTCGTCGGCATCACGCCGCAGCAGCAGATGGTGGCGCAGCCCGTCACCACGATCCTGCCGACCGTCGGCGACACGATCGCCCGGACCGCCAACATCATCCTGAACCTGCCCCAGCGACTCATCGACGTCGGGCAGGCCGCATTCGGATCCGGTGAGCGCGATCCCAACGGGCCGATGAGCGTCGTGGGCGTCGGACGGGTCGTCGGCGAGGTGGTCAGCCTCGACGAGATCCCCGTCGCGTCGAAGGCGGCGACCGTGTTCGGCATCCTCGGGTCGCTCAACGTCGCGCTCTTCGTCTTCAACCTCATCCCCTTGCTGCCCCTCGACGGGGGGCACGTCGCAGCAGCGCTCTGGGAGGCGATCCGTCGCCGCTTCGCGAAGGTCTTCCGACGTCGCGACCCGGGACCGGTGGACGCGGCGAAGCTCATCCCGCTCACGTTCGGCGTGGTGATCGTCCTCGGCGGCATGAGCGCGCTCCTCGTGTACGCCGACATCGTCAAGCCGGTCAACCTCTTCGGCTAGGACGACGCGTCCGGAGCCCGCGGGACCGTCCCATCCCGGTACGGCCGTACTCCCCGGGGAGTACGGCGCAGGCTCCGTGCGGGCGACGCGGCGGCTCCGACCCGCGAGTAGCATGCAGGGATGGCATCGGTCGAGACGGGTTCGGCACCCTGGATGACGCCGGGCGATCGCCGACCCGGACGCCCCGTCTGGCGCCTCTGGGCACCGGTGGTGGTGTCCTTCCTCGTCCAGGTGCCCGCGACAGCGGTGCTCGCCCTCCACGGTTCCTTCGGCCCGGGTGCCGGTGCCTCGGGGTGGTCCCGTTCCTCGGCCGTCCTCCTGGCACTCGCCGGCGTGCTCTGCCTGCTCGCTGCCAGGCGGTCGCCCGGGCCGACGGTCGCGGCGGTCGCCGTGCTGTCGAGCGCCTCGATGCTGACGGGTCCCACCTGGGGCCCTCCCGCCGTGGCGCTGGCGTTCGCCGCGGGTTCCGGCATCGTCCGTGGGGCGCGCGGCTGGACCTATCCGTCGCTGGGACTCGGGTGGGCGCTCGCCCTGACCGTCGCGCTCGCCGTCGGTTGGAAGGTGTCGGGCTTCCGCGTCGGGGCGACGACCGCCCTCGTCATCGTCGCCGTCCTCCTCGCCGAGGGGCTCCGCACCCGGCGCGAACAGCTCGACGCGGATCGCCGGCGTCAAGGCGAACGTCGGGCGTCCGCCGCCCAGGAGGAGCGCGTGCGCATCGCCCGTGAGCTGCACGACGTGGTCGCCCACTCACTCGCGCAGATCACCGTCCAGGCAGGCATGGGGCTGCACCTCATGGACACCCAGCCCGAACGTGCCAGGGAGGCGCTGACGAACATCAAGGGGTCGAGTAAGGCGTCGCTCGACGAGGTCCGTGGCCTCCTCGACGTCCTCCGTGGTGCCGATGCGGCCCAGGACCCCACGACAGGCGCGCCGAGGCGACCGGGGCCGGATCTCGAAGCACTGCCGCTCCTCGTCCAGTCCCTCCGGGACCAGGGTGTCGACGCGGTCCTCGAGCAGCGCCTCGCCTCCACGCCCGGCGCGGCCGTGCAGCAAGCGCTGTACCGGATCGCACAGGAGAGCGTCACGAACGTCCTCCGGCACGCGCAGGCCGGACGGGTCTCCGTCGAGCTCGTCGAGGTCGACGGCACCTACCGCCTGCTCGTGGAGGACGACGGAGTCGGTGCCCCACCCGGACCCGCGGAGCACGGCAACGGCCTCCTCGGCATGACCGAGCGCGCCGAGCTCCTCGGCGGCACCCTCGAGACCGGGCGGAGTCCGCTCGGCGGCTTCCGTGTCACGGCCCGGGTGCCGGTCCGAGGCGTCGCATGATCCGCGTGGTCGTCGCCGACGACCAGGCACTCATCCGCGGCGGGTTCCGCGCCCTCCTCGACGCGGAGCCCGACATCGCGGTCGTCGGTGAGGCGGCCGGTGGGGACGAGGCGCTCGTCGTCGTCCGTCGGGAACGCCCGGACGTGGTCCTCATGGACATCAGGATGCCCGGAGGCGACGGCCTGGCCGCCACCGAAGCCATCGTCGCGGATCCGACGCTCGAGGCCACCCGCATCATCGTCGTCACCACCTTCGAACTCGACGAGTACGTCGCGCAGGCGATCCGGGCGGGCGCGAGCGGCTTCCTCGTCAAGGACACCGAGCCGGCCGAGCTCATCCGAGCCGTCCGCGTGGTTGCGTCGGGTGACGCCCTGCTGTCGCCCGGGGTCACGAGGCGGCTGCTCACCCAGGTCGCCGGAGCGATCGCCGCGCCGCTCGACGACGCCGTGATCGCCGGGCTCACCGAGCGCGAACGCGAGGTGCTGGGTCTCGTCGGACGCGGACTCACCAACGAGGAGATCGGAGCGGCGCTGTTCCTCAGCCCGCTCACCGCGAAGACCCACGTGTCGCGCATCATGTCGAAGCTCGCGGCGCGCGACCGGGTCCGACTCGTCGTCATCGCCTACGAGACCGGGCTCGTCAGTCCCGGCGTCTGAGCGCCGGGTGGTCGTACTCCCGGGGGAGTGCGGTGATCCGTCCCGTCGTCGGATGCCCTCGGTCACCATCCGGAGGAGGCTCGGGGTCGTGATGCGGACGACGGTCGTCGTCCGCCCGACGAACGGAGTCCTCCATGTCCACCTCCCTGATCGTGCTCGCCGCGACCGCCATGCATCCCGGTGGTCCCGGGCCGGGCTTCCACCTCCTCTGGCTGCTGCTCATCCCCGCGTTCTGGATCGCCGTGATCGTCCTCATCGTCGCGCTGGTCGGTCGGCGGTGGCGTCGCCGAGCCTGGTCCGGGGCGACCCCGGACGGCCACCAGGGCCCGCCGTGGGCCTGGCGTCAGGACGGGTCCCGGAGCGCCGAGCAGACGCTCGCCGAGCGCTTCGCCCAGGGCGACATCGACGAGGTCGAGTACCGGGAACGGCTCGGCGTCCTGCGAGCGAATCGCGAGGCACCGCCCGCCCGTTGACCGTGGATCGCGACGTCCCAGCAGGCATTCAGCTCACGGGGAGCCTGCGGGGCGTCGCGCGCGTAAGCTGAGGCTCGTGGTAGCTATCAATCTGGGTCTTCCGTCGGTTCCCGAGACGCTCAGCCCGCGGCGCAAGTCGCGACAGATCAAGGTCGGCAAGGTGCTCGTCGGCGGCGATGCCCCGGTGAGCGTCCAGTCGATGACGACGACCCAGACGACCAACATCAACGCGACCCTCCAGCAGATCGCCGAGCTCACGGCCTCGGGCTGCGACATCGTCCGCGTGGCCGTCCCGACCCGCGACGACGCCGAGGTGCTGCCGATCATCGCGAAGAAGAGTCAGATCCCGGTGATCGCCGACATCCACTTCCAGCCCGCCTACGTCTACGCCGCGATCGACGCGGGGTGCGCGGCCGTCCGGGTCAATCCCGGCAACATCCGGAAGTTCGACGACCAGGTCGGCGAGATCGCCCGGCGCGCGAAGGCCGCCGGCGTCTCCCTCCGCATCGGTGTCAACGCCGGTTCCCTCGACCCGCGGCTGCTGCAGAAGTACGGCAAGGCGACCCCAGAAGCGCTCGTCGAAAGCGCCGTCTGGGAGGCGAGCCTCTTCGAGGAGCACGATTTCCACGACTTCAAGATCTCCGTCAAGCACAACGACCCGGTCGTCATGGTGAAGGCCTACCGGCTGCTCGCCGAGCGCGGTGACTGGCCGCTGCACCTCGGCGTGACGGAGGCCGGTCCCTCCTTCCAGGGCACGATCAAGAGCGCGACCGCCTTCGGCATCCTGCTCTCCGAGGGCATCGGCGACACCATCCGTGTCTCGCTCTCCGCGCCGCCGGCGGAGGAGATCAAGGTCGGGCTGCAGATCCTGCAGTCGCTGAACCTCCGCGAGCGCAAGCTCGAGATCGTCTCCTGCCCGAGCTGCGGGCGCGCGCAGGTCGACGTCTACAAGCTCGCGAACGACGTGACCGACGGCCTCGAGGGGATGAGCGTCCCACTGCGCGTCGCCGTCATGGGCTGCGTCGTGAACGGCCCCGGAGAGGCACGCGAAGCCGACCTCGGCGTCGCGAGCGGCAACGGCAAGGGCCAGATCTTCGTCAAGGGCGAGGTCATCAAGACCGTGCCGGAATCGGAGATCGTCGCGACGCTCATCCAGGAGGCCAACCGCCTGGCCGCCGAGATGCCCGCCGACGACACCTCCACGGGCGCACCGGTGGTGACGGTCGGCTCCAACTGAGCCTGGAGCGTCGCCCGACCGGTCTCCGGTCGAGCGGCGCTCCCGTCAGCGGGCCGTGCGGTGACGAGCCCCGTGCGGAGCGCGCACCGGCGTCTCCGTCTCGATCGGCGCGAGCCGACGGGAGGGGATCGGTTGGCGCTCGGCCGGCTGGACGCCACGAGCGCGACGGACCAGACGGCGAGCGATCTGCAGTGGCCGCCCGATGACGAAGGCGACCGTGCCCAGCGCGCTCGTGTCGGCCCGCCCGAACGCCCGACGGCGCTCCCAACCGGTGCGGAGCATGCCGCCGCGACTCTGTCGTGCCCGAGGACGGATCGGCAGGGTCCCGAGGTCGCGCGCGGCGAACGCCTCCTCCGACCGCTGGATCCAGTCGTCCTCCAGGGCGGGGTGGAAGTAGTTCTGCTGCAGCCAGTCCGGGTTCGGGTGCCGGAACCGGGCGGCCATGAGGTCGTCCTTGGAGGCCAACAGCCCGCTGCCCTCGAAGACGGTGTTGATGAGTGCCGGGTCCACACCGAAGTCGTCGAGCAGGATGACCGGGACCCCGGCCGCGATGGCCTCGATCGCGGCGGTGGAACTCACGGTGACGAGCCCGGCCGCGTGGCCGAGGTGGACCGCCATCGACCCGGTGGCGACCCGCAGGTTGTCGGGTGTCGGACCGGTCAGGAGGGTGTCGAAGGGGTAGTGCTCGTGATGGGTCTGCGGGTCGCCGGCGAGGCCGCGCACCTTGATCACGACGTCGAGGTCGCGGTGCCGGATCGCGAGGGTCCGCAGCCAGGAGAGGATCCGGAGCCGGTCGCCGCGGTCGGCCGGTACGGTGGCCTGGGCGGCGAAGACGACCCGGGTACGCGGGGCGGGCTCGGCCGGTGGCTCGGTCGCCGGGTCCGTCAGGAACGGCAGGGTCGCGAGCGCGAACGCCGGCTCGACCCCGTGCGTCAGCGCGAGTTCACGGTAGGCGGCGACCTCGCGGTGGCTGTGCAGGACGAAGACGTCCGCTTGCGCGCGGAGGAAGATCCCCTTCCACTTCGCCGGGATGGAGATGCCCGGGAGACCGGTGAGGAGGACTGGGCGGGTGGCGCGCCCGAGCGCGAGGAGTTCCGAGATGACGACCTCGGCGACCGGCCCCCGCGTGGAGACGAACACGCCGTCCGGCTGCTCGGTCCGGATGAGGTCGACGAGTCGTCGGAGCGACAGGCGACGGACGGTCCGACCCTCGAACGCCGTGTGGAGCAGGGCGATGTCCACCTGCCGGTCCGTGGCGGACACGTCGCTCTCGATGAGGACGAGGTCGACGTCCCAGCCGGTCGCGCGGGAGAGGGTGGCGGCGCCCCACTTCACGAAGGAGTCGGAGTCCACCACCCCGATCACCCGACGTCGGGGCCCATGATCAGGCATCGACCCTGCGCAGCTTCGCGAGTGGGGCGAGTTCGCCGGGGAAGATGCGCTTGACGCCGTCACCCATGGCGGTCTCGATGACCCGGATATCGCGGACGAGGTTCGAGAAGCCGTGCGGTTCGAGCGACGCGGCGTGGTCCGAGCCCCACATGGCACGGTCGAGCGTGATGTGGCGTTCCACCATCGTGGCTCCGAGAGCGACCGCGGCGAGGGAGATCTGCAGACCGGTCTCGTGGCCGGAGTACCCGATGGGCACACCGGGGTACCGGGCGGCGAGGCTGTCGATCATCCGGAGGTTCGCCTCTTCGGCGGGCAAGGGGTACGTGGAGGTCGCGTGCAGGATGACCAGCGGCGAGCCCCGGAGGATCTCGACGGCGCGGTCGATCTGCTCGAGCGTCGACATGCCGGTCGAGAGGATGATCGGCTTCCCGGTCGCGGCGAGACGGGTCAGGAGGCCCGAGTCGGTCACGGAGGCGGACGCGACCTTGTGCGCGCTGACGCCCAGGTCCTCGAGGAAGTCGACGGACGGTTCGTCCCACGGGGAGGCGAACCAGCTGAGGCCGCGCAGGGTGGCGTGGTCGCCGATCTCGATGTACTGCTCACGGTCGAACTCGACCCGGTAGCGGTAGTCGAGGTAGCTCATCTCACCCCACGGCGTCTGCCGCGGGACGTCGCGCATGTGCGCCGGCGTCGAGATCTCCGGCGTGCGCTTCTGGAACTTGACGGCCTGTGCGCCGGCGTCGGCGGCCACGTCGATGAGTCGCTTCGCGAGCTCCACGTCGCCGTTGTGGTTGAGACCGATCTCCCCGATGACGTACGCGGGGGCGCCGCCGCCGACGGGGATGCCGTCGATGCGTACGGGAGACGGCTGCGTCCGGCCGTCGAGGTCGGTGGTGTCGTTCGCGTCCTGGTGGATGCTCATGGTCGTGCTCCGTTCGATTGCAGCGTGGACAGCTTCAGGGGGTCGAGGGCCGCGCGTGCGGCGAGGACGAGGTCGGCGAGTTCGCGGACGGCACCGTCGCCGCCTCGGCGTTCCAGGACGAGCCGGGAGACGGCACGCGCCTCCGGATGGGCGTCGGCGACGACGACCGGCCAGCCGACGATCTCGAGTGCCGGGATGTCGTTGACGTCGTTGCCGAGGTACGCGATGCGGTCGAGTGAGACGCCCTTCGCCGCGGCCCAGTCGCGGAGCGCGGTCGCCTTGTCGGCGGAGCCGTACACGACGTCGACGCCGAGTTTGGCCGCGCGTGCGGCGACGATCGGTACCCGCTCGGTCGACAGGATCAGGAACGGCAGCCCGGCCTCGCGCAGCAGGCGGACGCCGAGGCCGTCACCGCGATGGACGCTCACCCGTTCGACCCCGTCGGCGTCGATGCTGGCGCGGTCGTCGGTGTGGACCCCGTCGAAGTCGGTGACGACGGCGTCGACGTCGAGGTGGTGCTCCGAACGCTCCGACCCCGACGGGATGCCCAGCTGACGTTCGGCGAGTCCGGCGATCGCCTCGGCGACGAGCAGATCCTCCGGTTCGTCGATGTCGAGCGCGGCGAAGGACCTGGTGACGGCCGGCGCGATCCGGCCGAAGAAGCGGTGCCCGGCCTCGAGGAAGCCGTCCGTGTCGAAGACGTAGAACGAGCCGGTCTCGCGGTACTGCGGGGCGCGGTCCTGCCGTCGGGGACGCTCGCGGTGGTCGTGACCGATCCCTCGGGCACCCTTCGTCTTCTCCGTCCAGAGGAATCCGTGGTCGAGCACCGCGGCGAAGACGGAGTCCGCCCGCCCGGAGGAGACCAGGGCGACGGCGTCGTCGAGTGCTTCCACGTCGAGGAAGGGCGACGTCGCCTGCGCGAACACCGTCACGCGGGTCAGCTCGCCGCGCTCCGCGAGGACACCGAGCGCGTGGAGGAGCGCGGCCTCGGAGGAGGTGCTGTCCTCGGCGAGTTCGGCCGGCCGGTCGATGACCTCGGCACCGGCGGCGACGGCGGCGGCGGCGAGGTCCGGGTGATCGGTCGTGACGACCACGCGCGAGACGCCACCCGACCGCAGCAGTCCTTCGACCGATCGTGCGATGAGGGTGCTCCCGCGGACCGTCCTGAGGTTCTTGCGGTGGATCCCCTTCGAACCGCCCCTGACCGGGACGATCGCCGTCGCGCCGTCGGTCTCCGGGTGCCTCCCGTGCGCTGCAGATGTCATCGATCCACGGTAGGAAGCGGCGGTGGACGCGAGGGGGACGGTGGGCGAACGGCGGCCGACGCCCTGGTGGCCATCCGGTGGCCGAGGCGTCCGAGCTCCGGATCTTCACACGTAGACTGTTCGGACCGCCGGGTTCCACCAGGCGGATCCGCGTTCGACGGTCATCCGTCCGGACCGCCAGCCTCGCCAGGGAGACCAGTGACCGTGACGCCGAGCACCCCCATCGCGCCAGCCGAGCTGCAGCGGGCCCGCAGCATCCTCTCCGAGATCGTCGGTGCCTACGACGCGAAGGTGGTCGGCCAGCAGGGCCTGCGCACCACCCTGCTCGCGGCACTCGTCTCGGGCGGGCACGTCCTGCTCGAGAGCGTCCCAGGACTCGCGAAGACGACCGCGGCGGAATCGATCGCCCAAGCGGTGAACGCCTCGTTCAAACGCATCCAGTGCACCCCCGACCTGTTGCCGAGCGACATCATCGGCACCCAGATCTACGACGCCCGCACCGGCGCGTTCCAGACCCAGCTCGGTCCCGTGCACGCGAACTTCGTGCTCCTCGACGAGGTCAACCGGTCGAGCGCGAAGACCCAGAGCGCGATGCTCGAGGCGATGCAGGAACGCCAGACCTCCATCGGCGGCACGCACTATCCGTTGCCGAAGCCGTTCTTCGTGCTCGCCACGCAGAACCCCATCGAGCAGGAGGGCACGTACCACCTGCCCGAGGCGCAGCTCGACCGCTTCCTCCTCAAGGAGGTGCTCGACTACCCGACGATCGGCGAGGAGGCCGAGATCGTCCGTCGGGTGAACTCCGGGCTCTACGAGACCGACCAGGACCGCCCGGGGGTGAGCCTCGAGGACGTCCTGTTCCTGCAGTCCCTCGCCAAGCGGGTCTACCTCGACGCATCGATCCTCAACTACATCGTCCAGACGGTCTACGTGACCCGCCATGCGGGCGACTACCTGCCGCCGAAGCTCGCGAGCTACATCGAGTACGGGGCGAGCCCGCGTGCCAGCATCGCGTTCAGCACGGTCGCGCGGGCGCTCGCGATCCTCGCCGGGCGTGACCACGTCATCCCCGAGGACGTCAAGGGCTACCGCCACCAGGTGCTGCGGCACCGCATCATCCTGAACTTCGAAGCCGCGTCCGACGACGTCTCGCCCGAGACGATCATCGACGCCGTCTTCGGAGCGGTCCAGGCGCCGTAGGCCCGTGTCAGCCCCGCTGCTCCACCGGGTGAAGTCCAAGCTCTTCATCCACGCCCACCGCCGCGTGCGGGGGATGCTCGACGGCGAGTACCGTTCGGTGTTCCAGGGGAGGAGCCTCGACTTCGATGACCTCCGCGAGTACACCCCGGGCGACGAGATCAAGGACATCGACTGGAAGGCGACGGCCAGACACGGTGCTCCACTCGTGAAGCGCTTCATCGCCACGCGGAAACACCAGGTGCTGTTCGTCGTCGACACGGGTCGTGATCTCGCGGCGCTCGCCGAGGGTGGGAGCACCAAACGCGAGGTCGCCATCCTCGCGGTCGGCATCCTGGGGTACCTCGCGATCCGGCACGGCGACCTCGTCGGTCTCGTCGCCGGCGACGCCGCCGCACCGGAACTCGTCCGACCCGCCGGCACCGAATCGGCACTCGAACGCCTGCTGCAGCACATCGACCGGCGTGCATCGCTCGCGGCGCCCCAGAGCGATCTCGACGAGCTGCTCGGCTATGCGGCACGGTCGGTCAAGCAGCGCTGTCTGCTCGTGATCGTCTCGGACGACGAGGAGATCACGCCGAAGCGGTCGGAGATCCTCCGTCGCCTGCACGTCCAGCACGAGGTGCTCTGGATCTCGGTCGGGGACGCCGACCTCATGCGCGCGGAGTACACCGGTCGGGCGATGGTCGACGTCGCCGACGAGCGGTCCCTGCCGGCCTTCATCCGGTCGGACGACGCGCTCCGTCGCGAGTTCACCGAGGCCGTCACCAGCGCGACCGCCCGACACCTCGACCAGCTCGAGGAACTCGGCATCAGCGGTCAGCGCGTGACCGGGGCCGACGACGTCGTCCCCGTCCTCTTCCACCTCCTCGAGGCCCACCGACATGCCCGGCGATAACGGCTACTACGCACCGGTCCAGTACACGCTGCTCTGGCCGGTGCTCGGACTCGTGCTCATCGCGCTCGTGATCGGGTGGTACGTCTGGATGCTCGCCCACGTGCGCCGTCGCGCGCGCGGGAGCGCGCCGCGCCCGGCGCCGCAGCCGTCGCCGAC
>NZ_JACYTW010000022.1:0-55832 GCF_014841395.1 Plantibacter sp. CFBP 13570
CCCGTACCAGCAGCAGCCCGCCGGGCAGCCGTTCCCGCCGCAGCCGTACGCCCAGCCCGCTGCGCAGCCGTACCCGCCGCAGGCCCACCCGGGTCAGGCGACCGGCGTCGTCCCGAACGGAGCCCGACCGTGACCGCCGCAGTCGGGGTCGCACCGACCCGGATCCCGGTCCCCGCCGGCAGCGGTCGCAGTCCCGTCGTCCGTCTCACCTGGATGCTCGCCCGCCCGGGCGCGCAGAGCCCTGCGACGATCGTGCTCCCGGCGGTCGCGTTCGCCGTGACCACCGCACTCGTGCTCACCGTGCTGGGTGGCGCCCTGATGTTCTGGCGGTGGACCGGTGAGACGGCCTTCATCTACCAGGTGCTCAGTGTGCTGGCACTGGCCCTGCTGCTCGTCCCGCTCGGCTCGCTCGGTGGGGCGGCCGCGCGGCTCTCCGCCCGGCGCCGCGACGACCGACTCGCCACCCTCCGACTCCTCGGCGCGACACCCGGCACGGTCACGGCGATGACCGTTCTCGAATCGGCCGGGGTCGCCCTCCTCGGAGCGTTCGCGGGGATCCTGCTGTACCTCGGCATGCTGCCGCTCGTCGGGTTCATCCCGTTCGGCGGTTCCCCGATCGGGGTCGAGGGCGTCTGGGTCGGTGTCCCGATCATCGCCGCGGTGGTCCTCGGTGTCGTGCTGCTCGCAGCCGCGAGTGCAGCCATCGGTCTCCGCGCGGTGAACGTGAGCCCGCTCGGCGTCCGCACGAAGCAGCAGGCGCCGACCGTGCACTGGCTGCGCATCGTCGTCGGGGTCGTCGTCGTGATCCTCGCCTACGGCATGCTCTCCGTCGTGGCGGGGTTGCAGGAGGTCGCCGTCATGATCGCCGTCCTGGGCGTGGGGTTCGCCGCCGGTGTCGGGGTACTCGGGTTGATCGGCCCCTGGGTCGTCGGGGTGATCGGCCGGGGATCGGCCAAGCGCGCCAAGACGCCGGAGCGGCTCCTCGCTGCCCGCACGATCCTGGAGTCGCCGAAGGCGGCGTGGCGTCAGGTCAGTGGCGTCGCGATGACGAGCTTCGTCGCCGTCGTCGCCGGGACCGGGGTGGCGCTCATGGACGCCGCCGGAGGTTCCGACCTCGACCGTGAGAGCGCCATCCTCATCGACGACATCCGCACCGGCGTGATCATCACGCTCGTCGCGTCGTTCCTCATGGTCGCATGCTCCGTCGGGGTGAACCAGGCGTCGGCGGTCCTCGACCGGCGAGACCTGTACGTCAGCCTCGACCGCCTGGGGGTGCCGCGGGACGTGATGGAACGGGCTCGCGGTCGCGCGGTCATGCTGCCCCTGCGGGTGGTCGCGCTGGGCTCGGCCGGACTGGGCGTCCTCCTCGTCCTGCCGATGGCCAGCATCAGTGTCATCCTCGCCCCGCTGTCGGTCCTCGTCATCGTCGGGTGCTTCGCCGGTGGCATCGGGCTCGTGTGGGCGGCCCTTCGCGCGACCCGTCCAGTCGTCTCCGGGGTGCTCCGAGCGCCCGAGCGCGTCTGACCGCCCGGCCCGCACGACGGGAGCGCCCGTTCCGTCCCCTGCATGACGCGGGGAGGACGGAACGGGCGCTCTCGGTGAGGTCGGGTCAGCCCGTGACGACCGCGATCTCGTTCGGGACGCCGGGCAGTTCACCCGTCGTGATGTCGCCCGACGCGAGATCCACGGCGTGGATCGACTTCGTCGCCGGGTCGGTCACGTAGGCGACACCGTCCTGGACGACGAGCGCCGGGTGGGCGTCCTGCCACTCAGCCGGCGGCTCCCAGGCGTCGATGACCTTGATCGTGTCGGTGACGGCACCCGTCTGCTCGTCGAGGATGTGCAGCGAACCGTCGTTGCCGAGCACGATGACCTCGTCGCTCGGCCCTCGCGCGACGTCGCGCCAGGTGTAGCCGACGCCCTCCGGCAGGTCGACGATCTTCGTCGTCTTCGCGACCGTGTCGGTGAACGCGAGCTGGCGGAGGTCGTAGCCCTCGGCGTCGGGGTCGCTGTTGTAGTCGCCGACCGCGATGGAGGACGTCTCGCTGACGTACTGGTTGCCCGTGCGCCCGTAGGCGTCCGGCGCCTGGATCTTCGTGAAGACGCCGCTGTCGTAGACGAGCACGCCGTCGCTGCAGCCGAACACGACGACCTCGTCCTTGACGGTGCCTTCACCGTGCACCGACGGGCACTGCTCGTTGCGGGCGATCTCGGTGCGCGAGTCGTCGAGCACCCGGACACCGGTCCGGGCGTCCGAGGTGCCGATCGTGGACAGCACGGTGCCGTCCTCGAGCTCGATGGCGACACCGTGGTGCGCGGCCTCCGACGGGATGGTCTCGGTCTCGGGCAGCTCGTCGGTGGCCTCGAGGAGGTCAGCGCTGTCGAAGATCGTCGTGTCGCCGGAGCCGTCGGCGAAGAGGATGGTCTTGTCGGCGTGACGGACGACGTGGCCTGCGGTGTCGGCGGGGAAGACGAGGTCGGTCAGGACCGGGTCGGCCTGCTTCGAGGTGCCGTCCTCGTCCGTCCACGTCCCGGTGTCGAGGACCTGGAAGCCCTTCGTCGTGGTGACGAGCACGTGCCGCCCGTCGCCGGCGGCGTTCACCCGGTTGAACCCGTCGAGGGGGAGGTCGCCGACCACCTCGAGGGAGGCGGCGTCGAGGACGAGGAGGCCGCCGTCGTAGGTCAGGGTGATCCGACTCTGCGGGTCGGCGGAGGTCGACGCAGTCGCGTCGGGCGCGGAGCCGCTCGCGGTCGAGCACCCGGTGAGGAGGAGGGCCGCGGCGGTGCCGACGACGAGGAACGGGACCCGGCCGCGCTTCAGGCGCGATGCCAGGGGACTGCGGTGGTGCTGCTGCATGGTTTCCTATCGGTTCGTGGACGCCCGCTCAGGGCGAGAGTCCGGTGGCGATGCGCTCGGTGTTCGCGCGCATCATGGTGAGGTAGGTGGGGGCGTCGCCCGACTCGGCGGTCAACGACTCGGTGAACAACGGGACGACGGTGACGTCGACGTCCGCCTCGTCGGCGAGCACCTGCACGAGCCGGTCGGGTTGCGAGGAGTCGGCGAAGATCGTCCGGACGCCGGCCTCCTCGATCGCGGTCGACAGTTCGTCGAGGTCCGAGGCGCTGGGGGCCGCGAGCGTGGTGCCGCTCGGGATGACGGCGCCGATGACCTGGAAGTCGTAGCGGGCGGCGAGGTACCCGAACACGTGATGGTTGGTGACGAGCTTCCGCTGCTCGGCCGGGATGGCGGCGAACGCCTCGGCCATCTCGGCGTCGAGCGCCTCGAGCTCGGCCGCGTACGTGGCGGCGTTCGCCTGCAGCTCGGCCGCGTCGAGCGTGGGTATCTCCTCGAGCAACGCCTCGGTGACCCCGTCCACGACCGACGTCATCTGCGTCGGGTCGGTCCAGAAGTGCGGATCGGTCGCGCCCGACGCGGTCTCGAGGACGTCGACGAGCGAGCCGGCCTCGACGATCGGCACCCCCTCGTCGGCCGCGGTCTCCAGGTGCTGGGTGAGTCCCTCCTCGAGTCCCAGGCCGTTCGACACGAGCAGCTGCGCACCGGTGATGCGTGCCGCCTGCCGCGCGGAGATCTCGAAGGAGTGCGGATCGGCGTCGGGCGGCATGAGGGTCATGACCTCGGCCTGGTCACCGACGAGTTCACCGACGACGTCGCCGAGGATGTTCGTGGTCACGACGACGAGCGGGCGGTCGTCGGCGCTCGCCGCACAGCTCGTCAGGCCGGTCCCCAGCACGAGGCCGGTTGCGAGGACCGCGGTCGTGCGCAGGAGGGCGGTCGTGCGGGGGATGGTCGCTCGCATGGTCAGCGTCCCGTCTCGGCGAGGAACGCCGGTGCCGTGTCGAAGGTGAAGGTGCGGGCGATCCGCGCGGCGTCGCCGTAGTCGATCTCGGAGACGGTGCGCGTGCCCGGGGTGTTCAGGTAGGCGCGGTTCTGGTCGACCTCCAGCTGGACGCCCGTGGCGAGGTCGGCTGCACCGACGAGTGCGGCCGCGGTCCCCGTCACGGCGCCGGTGACACCGTCGAGGACGAGGAGGTCGCCGGTCGTCGTGAGGCCGACGACGTGCTGGTCGCGGTCGTCGATGGCGGTGACCAGCTGCAGGGGTGCGGGGGTCGGCAGCAGCGCCCAGCTGCGCTCGCGGGTGTCGAGCAGCCAGGCGCCGGAGGTGCCGGCGACGGCGGCGACCGTCGGACGGCCGGGACGCGCGTGGAAGGACGTCGCGCGGTCGGCGGCGGCGACAGCCTGCGGATAGGGGATCGCCTCGAACGTGGGGACGGGGTCGGCGTCGCTCGAACCACGGTCGACGACGGCGAGGAGCGCGCCCTCCGCGCAGCCGATGACGACGCCGACGTTGGTCGTGATGCTGCCGGCCGGATCGGTGCACCCGGCGAGCACAGCGTCGGCAGCGGTCACAGACGCCGACGAGGGGTCGAGGAGGTCGCCGTCGATGCCATGGAGATGCAGCTTGCCGGTCCCGTCGGTCGCGACGACCGTCTCGCCGATCGGCACGGTGATTCCGGGAGCACCGGGCGAGGTCCGGATCCGACCGGATTGCGTGATGTCGCCCGTGCCGAGTGCGGCGGTGTCGAGGAGGAGTGTCTCGCCCGAATCGGCGAACCGCACGGCGGTGGTCGTCGAACCGGCGGTGATCGTCGCTGGTCCGTCGCCCTCGATCTCGCCGACGACCCGCGCCTCGGCGCGGTAGTAGTGCTGGTGGTCCTCGTGGTCGACCGTCCACACACCCGTGTCGATCATCGTCACGGTGCCGGCGGGCTCGGACTGCGCGGCGACGAACCGGCCGTCGCCCGTGAGCGCCGAGATCGGGCCGAGCTCGGCGAGCGTCGTGCGCTCCTCGCTGAGCAGGTCGGTCAGCTCGACGGTGCCGTCGACGTCGGCGGTCGCGAGGTGCAGTTGCGGCTCGGGGAGCTCGCTCGCGCCCTCGACGTAGCCGTGTCCGCGCGGTTCGTCCGAGGCCGTCGCGGTGGGTGATGCCGACCCCTGCGGCGCGCAGGCGCTGAGTGTCAGTGCGAGGGCGCCGAGAGCGAGCGCGGTGCGTGTGGCGCGGGGGAGCCGCTCGTCGGTCCGGCGGGAGACGCCTGGTCGGATGGTCGGTCGGAGGAGTCGGTGCACGGTGCGCTTTCCAGGTGGGTCGGTTCGGTGAGGTGGTCGTCGGGGTGGTCGAGGTGTCGGTCGGTGGGCCGCCGGAGCCGTCCGACGAGTGCCCGCGCGCCCCACGACACCGTGGCGAGCAGGATCGAGCAGGCGGCGATGGACGCTCCGGCCGCGGTGTCGCCGTACCAGGAAAGGAGCAGGCCGAGCAGTACGGCCAGGCCGCCGAAACCCGTGGCGAGCAGCATGATGAGCGGGATGCGACGCGCCCAGTGGGCCGCGGCGACGGCCGGCCCGAGGAGGAGCGCCACGACGAGCAAGGTGCCGACGGCGCTGTACGAGGCGACGACCGCGAGGGTCACGAGGCCGACGAGCATCGCGTGGGCGAGTCGCGGCCGGAGACCCATGGTCTGGGCGACCCGGCGGTCGAAGGCGAGGGCGACGAACGGGCGGTGGAAGGCGACCGCGACGCCCACGGTGACGAGGAGTGCGATGGCGAGGCCCACCAGGTCCGCGGGCCGGATGGCGAGGATGTCGCCGAAGAGGATCGCCGTGAGGTCCGTGGCGAACGATCTGCTCGACGACACGATGATGACTCCGAGGGCCAGCATGCCGACGAAGAGGAGACCGATCGAAGTGTCGTGGGACAGCCTGCCGCGCCGCGAGACGAGACTGACGCCGGCGGTCATGACGACCGCGCTGACGGCCGCGCCGGCGACCGGCGGCAGGCCGAGGAGTGCCGCGGTGGCGACGCCGGGCAGCATGCCGTGGGCCATCGCCTCCCCGAGGAACGCGAGGCCGCGGAGGACGACCCAGGTGCCGACGACACCGCAGACGGCCGCCACCAGCAGACCGCCGACGAGGGCGCGCAGGAGGAAGGCCGCGGTGAACGGCTCGGTGATCCAGGTCATGGTCGAGCACTCTACATGAAAATGATTCTCAGTATTGATAGGGTGATGACATGCGATCCGCGACGAGCACCCCTCGCCCTCCGATTTCGGCACAGCCCGTCGTGTCCGGCATCCGACTCCACGACGTGTCGGCCGAGTACGACGGCGCGCGCGTCCTGCACGGGATCTCAGTCGAGGTCGGGGCGGCCGCCATCACCGTCGTCACCGGGGCGAACGGAGCGGGGAAGTCGACGTTGCTCGCGGTGATCGCGGGCCTCCACCGACCGACCTCGGGCGGCGTCGACGGCCTCGACGGTCGGTCGGCCGCCTACGTCCCGCAACGCAGCGCCGTGCCTGAGCGCTTCCCGGTCACGGTGCGCGACGTCGCGTCGATGGGACGCTGGCCGACGCTGCGTCGCTGGTGGGGTCGACTCGGGGCTGGGGACCGACGCATCGTCGACGAGAGCCTCGCCCGCCTCGACGTCCTGCACCTCGCCGGGCGCTCCTTCGGCGAGCTGTCGGGCGGGCAGCGCCAGCGGGTCCTCGTCGCGCAGGCGCTCGCGCGTGAGGCCGACCTGCTGCTGCTCGACGAGCCGACCGTCGGCCTCGACCGTGCTGCTGGGCTGGCGATCCGCGAGGTGCTCCGGGCGGAGGCCGACCGTGGCGCGACGGTGGTGGAGGTGACGCATGATCCGGTCGCGGTCGCGGAGGCCGACGCGCGGGTGCACCTCGAGGCGGGATGTCTCGTCGAGGATCCGCGGTGAACCGGCTGGGGATCGCCCGGCGACCCGTCTCCGGCCCCCGGCGCGTTGCTAGAGTTTTCGCATGAGCCAGGCCGAGCAGCAACCCGAACCCACGACCGGCGCCGCTGCGGCGGACGCCCAGGCGGCCACCGAGCGATTGGGCCGCCTGCGGAGCAGCATCGACAACATCGACGCGGCACTCGTCCACCTGCTGGCCGAGCGGTTCAAGTGCACGCAGGAGGTCGGTCGCCTGAAGGCCGAGCACGACATGCCTGCGAGCGACCCGGCGCGCGAACAGCGGCAGATCACCCGTCTTCGGGCGCTCGCCGAGGAGTCGCACCTCGATCCGGCCTTCGCCGAGAAGTGGTTCAACTTCGTCGTCGCCGAGGTCATCCACCACCACGAGCGTCTCGCCAACCAGCACTGATCCTTCGTGTTCCGTTCTGCCAGCGCGGTGCGCTGACGCGAGCGCGGGTCTGTGGCGTGAGCGCGGGTCTCCGGAGGGTCGCGCCCACGCGTGTGGCCCGCGGTCACGCCCGTTCGTGTGCGGTCAGGCCCGTTCGTCCGCGCTCGGCCCGATTCGCGCGCGGTCACGTCGGCGCACCGCGCTGGCACCTCGGGTGAGCCAGGGCAAGGAGTGACGCTTCTTCGGGCGGTGTCCAGCGTCCTGCGCCATCATGAGTCCATGACCTGGAACGCCGACTCCCTGCCCGATCAGACCGGACGCGTCGTCCTCGTCACCGGAGCGAACGCCGGCCTCGGCTTCTGGACGAGCCTCGGGCTCGCGCGAGCGGGCGCGGAGGTCATTCTCGCGTCACGGAGTGCGACGAAGACGCAGGCGGCGATGCGGGCGATCCGGGTGAAGGTGCCCGACGCTCGACTCAGCCACCTCCCCTTCGACACCTCCTCGCTCGACTCGGCGCGTGCGGCGGGCGAGCGACTCGCGGACCTCGACCGTCTCGACGCCCTCGTCGCGAACGCCGGCATGGTGCACATGCCGAAGGAACGGCAGGAGACGGCCGACGGCATCGAGCTGGTCTTCGCGACGAACGTCGTCGGCCACGCCGCCTTGCTCGCCGAGGCCCTGCCGGTGTTGCAGCGCACGGCGGATGCGCACGATTCCGCGCCGCGCGTCGTGCTCCTGGGAAGCCTCTCCACCCTGCTCGTCCGGTTCCACGGCGACGACCTGCAGCTCCGCGACGGGTACAGCGGCTGGCAGGCGTACGCCCAGTCCAAGATCGCCCTCTCGTCGCTCGGCTTCGAGCTCGACCGTCGGCTCGCGGCGTCGCACAGCACCGTCCGGGCACTCGTCGCGCACCCCGGCTACTCGGTCAACGGACTCGACCGTCGCGTCCCCGGCGTCAACGAGCCGACCCGCGGACGTCGCTTCTCCGACACCCTGCAGTCCGTCTACGCGCAGAGCAAGCAGCGGGGTGCCGAGCCGACGCTCCGGGCGATCACCGACGAAGCGGCCGACGGCGGTTGGTTCTTCGGTCCCCGGTGGCTCACGAAGGGCGACGCCGTGCGGCAGACCCCTGCCGCGATCACGACCGACCGGGCCGTCGCGGCGGCGCTCTGGACGGACCTCGAGCGGCTCATCGGCACGCCCATCCTCCCGACCTCCTGAGAACAGACGTCAGCGCTCCGCGCCGGCACGAGCGCGGGGGAATCGGCCCCAGCGCGGTGCGCTCGCGTGACTGCGCCTCAACCGGCGTGACCGCAGGGCATGGCGCTGAGCGCACCCCTCCGGAGACCCGCGCTCGCGCCACAGACCCGCGCTGACGTCAGCGCACCGCGCTGGCGCAACCAGACCTCAGTCGGCGGGGGTCGCCGGCGGCTGCAGGACCCGCAACCACTCCTCGGTCTGCGCGACGTGGGCTGACGCCGCCCCGGCCGCCCCGACGGGGTCGCGCGAGATGATCGCCTCGGTCATCGCCCGGTGTCCGCGGTTGCTGACCCGACGCAGCTCGTCGCCGGCGGGCAGGCTGAAGACGTCGTAGGCACGTGAGCGCGACCGGAAGACCTGCAACAGGGCCGTCAGCGTGGCGTTCCCGGCCGTCCGTGCGATGAGTTCGTGGAACCGGTGGTCCAGTTCGCTCGACTCGGCGGGGTCGGTCGTCCGTTCCATCGCCTCCACGAGTTCGGCGAGTTCGGCGCGCACCTCGTCGCTCGCGCGAGCAGCCGCCTGCGAGGTGGCATGGGTCTCGAGCACCCGCCGCAGCTCGTACATCTGCAGGAGACCGTCGAGGGGGAGGAGGTCGACCGTGAGCGACAGGCTGCCGATGATCTCCTCGGGCCGGAGCATCGACACGTAGGTGCCCGAGCCGTGCCGCGACTCGATGATCCCGAGGGCGGCCAGCATGCGGACGGCCTCCCGCAGGGACCCGCGGGACACGCCGAGTTCGTCGCAGAGCTCGTTCTCGGCCGGGAACCGCTGCCCCGCCACGAGCCGTCCCGACGCGATCATGTGTCGCAGGCCGTGGAACGCGGTGTCGACTGCGGACATGCGGCTCCTCCTCAGGGGTCGTCCCGCCATCGTAGCGGCCCCTCGCCGGTGATCCGCGAGCCGCCGCGTGCCGCGAGACATCCGATGACTCCCCGCTTGAAAGCCAAGTCATCCGATGAGTCGATCCCGAAACGACCTGAGCGATCACTTGTAACACGACAGAAACCCAAGTCATCAAACGTTGCCCCTATGGTTATCGGACAATCCACTGCATAATCGACTCGGAGGAACGTCACTGTGGACACTCGCACCATCGCACGGCCAGCGCCGCTCACGCTCGGCGACGGCCGACCGGCAACGGCCGGGTGGACGCTGGATCCGACCAAGCGTCACATCAACCACGGATCCTTCGGGGCTGTCCCGATCGTCGCGCAGGAGCACCAGCAGGCCCTCCGCCGCGAGATGGAGGCGGCACCCCTCACCTGGTTCCCGGCCCTCCCGGCCAAGGTCGGCGCGGCCCGTGTCGGGATCGCCGACTTCCTCGGGGCCTCGGTCGACCAGCTCGCCATGGTTCCGAACGCGAGCGCCGGGGCGAGCGTCGTCTTCTCCAGCCTCCCCGTGCAGCGCGACCTCGAGATCATCGTCACCGACCACGGCTACGGGGCCGTCACGATGGGTGCCGAGCGCCTCGCGCGACGCTGGGGCGGAACCGTCCGGACCGCCCGCATCCCGCTCGACGCCGACGCGCAGACCGCCCACGACGCCGTCGTCGCCGAGTTCAGCGACCGCACGGCCCTCATCGTGATGGACCAGATCACCTCGCCGACCGCCAGACTCCTGCCGGTCCAACAGATCGCCGCCACGGCCCGTGCCGCCGGCATCCCCACGCTTGTCGACGCCGCCCACGTCCCCGGCCTCTACGCCGACCCCATGCGCGACCTCGACTGCGACTTCTGGGTCGGCAACCTGCACAAGTTCGGGTGCGCCCCGCGCGGTGCGGCCGTCCTCGTCGCCCGCAGCCCGCTCGCGCAGGAGCTCTACCCGCTCATCGACTCCTGGGGTTCGCCGTACCCGTTCCCGCAGCGCTTCGACACCCAGGGCACGGTCGACGTCACGAGCTACCTCGCCGCGGCGACGTCGCTCGGGTTCATCGAGGACGTGTGGGGCTGGTCGGCCGCCAGGGACTACATGACCGAGCTCGCCGACTACGCCGTCGAGGTGGTCGCCGACGCCGTGACCGCCATCACCGGCGAGGACAGCCACGTCGACGTGGGCATGCCCGTCAACGCCCTCCGGCTCGTCAAGCTCCCGACCGGACTCGCGACGACCCACGCTACCGCCGACGGCCTCCGCGACCGCGTCTCCGCCGAGCTCGGTGTCGAGGGCGCGTTCACGAGCCTCGACGGGATCGGCTACGTCCGACTCTCCACCCACGTCTACAACACCCCCGAGGACTTCGAACACTTCGCCGAGCACGCCGTCCCGGTCCTCGCGCGATGGGCCGAGGAGGAGCGCGCGGCCACGAGCTGAGCGCGGAACCGCCCGACCCGACACCACCACACCCGCACCACCGCACCGCACCGGCACCACAGCACCCACCCCCGCAGCACCCCCACCAGCACCACTCAAAGGAGAAGCGAGCATGAGGAAGTCACGCGCAACGGCAGCCATCGGCCTGTCCGTCGTCACCGGCCTCGCCCTGTCGGCCTGTGCCGGCGGCGCGAGCGACGGCACCGTCACCCTGCAGATGGTCGAGAGCCTGACCAACCCCGCCCGGACCGAGGTCCTGAAGTCGCTCATCGCGGACTTCGAGGCCGACAACCCGAAGATCAAGGTCGAGCTCATCTCGCCGCCGACCGATCAGGCCGACCAGAAGATCACCCAGATGCTGCAGTCCGGCTCGGGCGTCGACGTGCTCGAGGTCCGCGACATCACCGTCGGCCCGTTCTCCACCAACGGCTGGCTCGACGACATGAGCGGCGAGCTCGAGGACTGGAAGGGCTGGGACGACCTCACCGACAACGCGACGAAGTACGCGAAGGGCGAGGACGGCAAGGTCTACTACGTGCCCTACGGCTTCTACGGGCTGAGCCTGTTCTACCGCACCGACCTCATCAAGGAGGCCGGCTTCGACGGGCCCCCGACGAGCTGGGACGACCTCCTCGAGCAGGCCTCGGCGATCCAGGACCCCTCGAAGAACCAGTTCGGCTACGCCTTCCGGGGCGGCACCAACGCGAACAGCAACGTCGTCGCGGCCATCGAGGCCTACGTCGCCGACGACCTCGACACCGAGAACGCGTTCAAGCTGACGAACGGCGACACGATCTTCTCCGCACCGGAGGCGCTCGACGCCGTCAACACCTACTTCGACCTCTTCAAGGAGGCCTCGCCGCCATCGTCCGTCGCGTGGGGCTACCCCGAGATGGTCGAAGGCTTCTCGAACGGTTCGACCGCGTTCCTCCTGCAGGACCCGGAGGTCATCGCGACCGTCGAGCAGTCCGAGGCGATCACGGCCGAGCAGTGGAGCACCGCTCCGCTGTTGACCGGCCCGACCGGCAAGGCCGCACAGCCCATGGCGACCGCGGGCTGGGGCACGGCGGCGTCGAGCGAGCACAAGGCCGAGGCCGCGAAGCTCATCGAGTTCCTCTCCGAGGACAAGCAGGCCACCACCTTCGCCCAGGAGAACAGCCTCGTCCCGATCGTCAAGAGCGCGGCGGACAGCGACTTCTACAAGACCGGCCCGTGGGCCAGCTACGTCACGATGAACGAGAACCCGGACACCTACCTGAGCGTCACGCAGCCGCGCGGCTCCTCCTGGTGGACCGAGTGGATCCAGAAGTCCGACTCGGAGATCCAGCAGGTCCTCATCGGCCAGCTGACGCCGGAGAAGCTCCTCGCGGGCTGGGACGAGTACTGGACCGAGAAGTGGAAGAGCGAGTAACCGTCCATGACGACCACCACTGACGAAGCGGGTCGCACGCAGCAGCGTGCGACCCCGACACCCCCGGCCGGTCCCTCGCGGACCGCCGGTGGGCGTCGGCGGCGCACCTTCACGGTGCGCCGCGGCTTCGGCCTCCTCGCCTTCCTCGCCCCCGCGTTCATCTTCGTGGCGATCTTCATCTACTACCCGATGATCGCCGGCTCCCAGATGGCGTTCCGCAACTGGAACCTCGCCAACCTCACCGACACCTCCTGGGTGGGATTCGCCAACTTCCTGGCCGTCTTCGCCGACCCCGCCTTCGGCAAGGTCGTCGCGAACACCGTGCTCTGGGTGGTGGCCTCGATCGTCCCGCAGTTCGTCATCGGCTTCGGCATCGCCCTGTGGCTGCGCCGGAAGTTCCGGTTCCGCGGCCTCTACCAGGCGATGATCTTCTTCCCGTGGGCCATCTCGGGCTTCCTCATCGGCATCCTGTTCCGCTGGATGTTCAACAGCGAGTTCGGCGTGATCAACGACCTGCTCCAGAAGGTGGGGCTGATCGACACCCCGATCCCGTGGCTGGCGGACCCGAACACCGCGATGTTCGCCGTCATCGTCGCGAACGTCTGGTACGGCGTCACGTTCTTCGCGATCATGATCCTCGCCGCCCTGCAGTCGGTGCCGGAGGACCTCTTCGAGGCCGCAGCGCTCGATGGCGCGGGCAAGGCGCGCATGCTCTTCCAGATCACGATCCCGTACATCCGCACGACGCTCGCCCTCACGGTGCTGCTCCGGGTCATCTGGATCTTCAACTTCCCCGACATCATCTACGGCATGACGGGCGGTGGTCCGGCGAACCAGACCCACATCCTGACGACCTGGATGATCGCGACCACCCAGCGCGGAGACTACGGCCGGGCCTCCGCGATCGGCCTCATCGTCGTCGCGATCCTGCTGGTGTTCACCGCGTTCTACCTGCTGTCCATGCGTGAGAAGAAGGTGAAGGCATGATCGACCAGGAGACCCGGACCGCGAAGGTCGTCAAGTTCCTCTTCCTCGGGCTCTGGCTCGTCATCACGGTGTTCCCGCTGTACTGGATCGTCGTCACCTCGTTCAAGAAGCCGGGCGCGATCTTCTCCTACCCGCTGACGTACTGGCCGGAGGTGTTCTCGGTCGAGAACTACCTCGGCCTGTTCAGCAAGGCGCAGTTCGGCACCTACGTCGTCAACAGCCTCATCGTGGCGACGATCGCAGCCGTCGTGGCGACGTTCATCTCGATGCTGTCGGCGTACGTGCTGGCGCGGTTCGAGTTCCGGAGCAAGGGGGCGATCCTGCTGGCGTTCCTCGCCACGCAGATGATCCCGTCGTTCATCGCGCTCGGCCCGCTCTACCTGCTGATGACGCAGCTCAAGCTCGTCGACAACCGGTTCGGTCTCATCCTCATCTACATCGCGGTGTGCATCCCGTTCTGCACCGTCATGCTGCGTGGATTCTTCGAGAACATCCCCGACGCCCTCGAGGAGGCGGCCATGATCGACGGCTGCTCGCGGTTCGGCGCGCTCTTCCGGGTGCTCGTCCCGGTGCTGAAGCCCGGGATCGTGGCGGCGTTCATCTTCAACTTCGTGAACTGTTGGAACGAGCTGTTCCTCTCGGTGACGCTCATCAACAGTGACGCGAACAAGACGATCCCGACGGCGCTCAACGGCTTCATCACGAGCTACAACATCGACTGGGGCTCCATGTCGGCGGCCGCCGTGCTGACGATCATCCCGACGATGGTGCTGTTCGCGTTCGCGAGCCGGTACATCGTGCAGGGCCTGACCGCGGGAGCGGTGAAGGGCTGAGCCCTCTCATTCGCCCAAAAATGGGCGAGCCGACGCCCGTTCGCCCATTCCTGGGCGAGCGGGCGTCGTCATGAGCAGCCGTCCGGTGAACCTGTAAGCCAGCTGATAGTTCGATCGGCTAGCGACCGACAGGTGGAAGATGAACCATGTTCGGTTCGAAGCAGACGACGAGGTCACTCCGCTATGCCCGCTACGGCGGGCCCGACGTACTCGAGTTCATCGAGTCCGAGATGCCGCATCCACGATGGGGCGAGGTCGTGGTCGACGTCCTCGCGAGCGGCATCAACCACATCGAGGCGTTCGTCCGCGAGGGGCACCTCGCCGAGACGGTGCCGATCGAGCTGCCGACCGGGCAGGGGAGCGACTTCGCCGGATTGGTCCGCGAGGTCGGAACCGGTGTCGAGGGCTGGAAGCGGGGCGACGAGGTGATCGGTCACGCCGTCCGTGGCGCGCACGCCACCCAGGTCGTCGTCCCGGCGTCATCCCTCGTCCGCAAGCCGAAGCGCGTGAGCTGGGAGGAGGCCGGCGGGCTCTACCTCGCTGGACTGACGGCGCTCGACACGCTCGACGGGCTGCACCTCAAGCAGGGTGACACCCTCGTCATCTCGGCGGCGGCCGGTGGCGTCGGGAACATCGAGGCGCAACTGGCGAAGTTCGCGGGCGTCCGGGTCATCGGCACATGCGGTGAGCGCAATCACGACTTCCTCCGTGAACAGGGCGTCAAGCCGGTCGTCTACGGCGAGGGCATGGCCGATCGGATCCGGAAGCTCGCGCCAGAGGGCGTGACGGCGTTCATCGACAACTTCGGTCAGGACGGCCAGGAGCTCGCCTTCGAACTCGGCGTCCCGCCGGAGAAGTACCGGTCGAGCGAGGATCGGAAGGCCATCGAGCTCGCCGCGCTGGAGCCGGACGAGGAGTTCTCGGCGCACGCCACGAAGCAGCTGCAACGTCTCGCGGAGTACGCCGCCGACCACGCGTTGAAGGTCGTCGTCTCGGCGTTCTACCCGTTCGACCTGATCATCGACGCGTTCGAGGATCTCGAGCGGCTGCATGCGCGGGGCAAGATCATCGTCGGTATGCGCCCTGCGAACCCGGAGCGCATCGTCAAGCAGCGAGACCTGCACGACGCCCGACCCTGACGACGGTCAGCGCGGTGCGCTGACCCGAGACGTCGGGTTCCGGCGCCAGCGCGGTGCGCTGACCCGAGATGGTCTGTTCCGGCGCGGGCGCGGGTCCGGGGCGTGAGCGCGACCCTCCGGAGACCCGCGCTCGCGCGTGTGGGGTGCGCTCGCGTCAGCGCACCGCGCTGGCGACCGGGCAGGGAGGGCGGGGCTAGTTGAAGATGAAGCCGAGGACGGTCGCGCCGCCTCCACCGAGGACGAGCGCGACGACGAGGACCCAGGCGATGAGCCGCTGACGACGCTTGCGCTGCTCGCCCCATTCGGCCAGTTCCCGGTCTTCGCTGCTGCTCATCACCCCAGCCTACCGGCGAGGTTCTCGCCGGGCATCAGGCGACGGCCGGGACGAGCGCCTTCACCGAGGTGGTCCTCGCACGGGCGATCGCGAACGTCGTCGCGGCGAGCGATCCGAAAAGCCAGAGGACGAGGCCGACGACGCCGGCCGCTGCTCCCGCGTCGCCGATCGCGATCGCCTGCAGGCCACCGAGCGCCGGTGCGATCGGCAGGAAGGTGAGGATCTGGTCGAGCACCTGGGGAACCGTCGCGATGATCCCGGTCGCCAGGCCGATGATGGCGACGATCATCGAGATGAACCGTCCCGCACCGCCGAAGAGGGCGTTCAGTGCTTGGTTGGCGGCGGCGAACACGAGGCCCGCGAGCACGGCGACCCCGGCGAAGGCGAGCCAGCCACCCGCGTCGAGATCGAGCAGCGGTGCGGTGATGACGGCGACGAGCAGGCCCTGCAGCATTCCGATCGCCCCCGCCGGCACGAAGGCACCGAGTGCGAGCCGCAACGAGGACCGCGTGGACCCGAACGCTCGCGAGGGGACCGGCCGCAGCACGAGGAAGCTCGCGAGCGCACCCAGCCAGAGGGCGAGGACGGCGTAGAAGGGAGCGCTGTTCGTGCCGAAGGACACCGTCGCCGAATCGCCGGCCGAGACCGGGTCGGCGACGACGTCCGCGAGCGTCTGCCGGTCGGAGCTCGTGTAGGTCGGCAGGCTGTCGACCGCGCTCTGCAGACCGGACGCGAGCGACGTGATCCCGCCGGACAACGTTCCGGCGCCCGAAGCAAGCTGGTTCGACGCGTCGGCGAGCTGGGTCGTGCCGGTCGCCGACTGCGCGGCACCGTCGGCGAGGGCGGACGCACCCGTCTGCAACTGCGTTGTCCCGGAGGCGGCTTTGGACGCACCATCGGCGAGGCCTGCCGCTCCGGCCGCGATCTGCGCAGCCGCGGTGTTGATCTGCGCGATGCCGTCGACGAGTGTGGGCATGCCGGAGGAGAACTGCTTGGTCTTCGTCGCCAGGGAGGTGGTGCCGGGGTACCCGGTCGCGGTGTCGCCGTCGGTGAGGGCGGTGGCGGTGCCGAAGGTGGTGAGGATGTCCCTGCACAGCGTCGGGTCGATCGCCGTCAACGCTGCCGCTTTCACCGGGTCCAGGCAGCGAGCCGCCACGGACGTCGCTGCAGCCTTCGTCGCGTCGGCGACGCGGGAGGTTCCGATCGCCGCCTCGGCGAGCCCATTGGCTCCGCCGACCAGCCCCGGGTTATCCGTGCTCCCGTCACCCTGCGTCCCGGCGTACAGCGTCGCTGCTCCGTTCGCGAGCTGGCTCGCTCCGTCGCTCAGTTGCGACGCACCGGAGGACAGCTGCGTGGCGCCGTCGGCCAGCGCATCCACCCCGTCGCTCAGCTGCGTCGCACCCGACGACAACTGCGTCGCGCCCGCGGCCAGCTGCGTGGTGCCGTTCGCGAGTTGCTGTGCACCCTGCGCGAGCGAGAGTCCGCCCGTCGAGAGCTGCTTCGCACCGTCGGCGGCCTCACCGAGCTGGTCGTGGAGGGTGTTGAACCCGACGTAGACGTTCTCGAGGTAGGTGGTGGTGAGCTGTCGACCGAGGAGCGAGGCCGCGGTCTGCGTGATCGTCTGGGAGATGGCGTCGTCGACGAGCTTGCTGCGGTCGCTCGTCGTGACGTCGAGGCGGGCGCGCTCGGCGTCGGCGGCGTCGCCGGAGAACGAGGTCGCCGCCTTCGAGAAGTTCTCGGGGATCGTCACGACGGCCGTGTACGAACCGTCGGCGAGGCCCGCCTTCGCGTCGGACGCGTCGGTGATCACCCAGGTGTAGTTGGTCTTCTGGTCGCCGTCGACGAGGCCCGCGGAGAGCTGGCGTCCGAGCGGCACGGTCTGGCCGTTGACGGTCACCGGCTTGTCGTCGTTCACGATGGCGGCGGTCACCTGACCGAGTCGTTCCGCCGGGTTCCACAGCGCCCAGACGAGTCCGCCGGCGATGACGAGCGGCACAAGGATGAGGCCGATGATCGAGACGACCGTGATGCCCTTGCCGGAGCGGGCCCGTTCGAGGCGGTTCAGGATGGTGCTCATGCGTCGACCTTCGATTCAGCGATGACGGTGGGAGTTGAGGAGGTGGCGGCGCGGTCGACGTCGAGTACCTCCGGCGCCGCGGTCGGCAGGACGTCGGCGAGCGAGGTCGCGTCCGCGGTGCCGACGACGATCGTGAGCGGCCGACGTGTGCGTTCTGCGGCCCTGGTCGCCGTCAGCAGGCGCTCGTACAGTCCGCGTCTCGTGTCGTCGTCCGGCACGGTGTCGACGCCGTCGAGGACGATGACGGCGGGACGTTCGGCCAGCGCCGAGGCGAGCGTCCCGACGGGTTCGCCGTGGTCGAGACGGACGTACGCGACGCGGGACCGGACGGCCCCGGCGCGGACCGGCAGGACCAGACCGGCGACCTTGAGCCGACCGTGGTCGGGTTCGAGGCGACCGGCCAGCGTCAGCAGGAGGGCGGTGACCGAAACCGGGCGCGCGCCCTGCACCGCGAGCACGCCACCGACGGCGACCGTCGTGTCGACGTCCTCGTACAGCGGGCCGTCCGCGCCGGCCAGGGTGACCCCGGCGGCGGCGATGGCGACCTCGTCACCGTTGCGCCACTCGCGCAGCTCGAGTTCGCGCTGCAGCCCCTCACCCTCGACGTCGAAGGACGGCAGGATGCGGTCGAGCCACTTCGGCAGGTACCAGGCGTGGTCGCCGAGGAGCGCGAGCACCGCCGGCACGAGGGTCATGCGCACGATGAACGCGTCGACGAAGACGCCGACCGCGAGCCCGAGGGCGATGGGTTTGATGTTCGTGTCGCCCTCCGGCACGAAGGCGGCGAAGACCGCGAACATGATGACGGCGGCGGCGGTGACGACCTTCGCCGAGCCGAGGAAGCCGGTCTCGACGGATCGCCTCGCGAGTCCCGAATGGACGAAGTCCTCGCGCATCCGGGAGACGAGGAAGACCTCGTAGTCCATCGCGAGTCCGAACAGGACACCCATGAGGATGATCGGCATGAAGCTGATCACCGGACCGGTCCTCGCGACGTGGAGGGCCTCGGCGAATACGCCGTGCTCGAAGACGAGGGCCACGACGCCGAACGACGCGGCGACCGACAGCAGGTAGCCGAGGGTCGCCTTGATCGGCACCCAGATGGAGCGGAAGACCATCGTCAGGAGCACGAGCGACAGGCCGACGACGATCAGGCCGAAGGGGAGGAGGGCGCCGCCGAGGCGGTCGGAGATGTCGATCCCGATGGCCGTGAACCCGGTGACCTGGAGGTCGACGTCGTACTCGTCCTGGAAGTACTGGTGCAGTCCTCGGATCTCGGCGACGAGGTCCTTCGTCGCCTGGGAGTCGGGACTGCCGCTCGGGATGACCTGGATGATCCCGGTGTCGGCCGTCGCGTTGGGGGTGGCGAGCGGGACGGCGGCGACGCCGTCGAGTCCCTCGATCTCCTGCTTGAGGTCGGCCATGAGTCCGAGCGGGTCGGTACTGCCGACGATGCCGCCGGTGACGATGAGCGGCCCGTTGAAGCCCTCACCGAAGTGCTCGGAGACGAGGTCGTATGTCGTGCGGGCTCCGTCGCCCTCCGGCAGGGAACCAGCGTCGGGGAGCGCGAGTCGGAGTGACAGGGCGGGGATGGCGAGGGCGCCCAGGACGGCGACGACGGCGACGATCGTGACGATGGGGAGTCGCGTGACGCCGCGCACCCAGCCGAGGAAGAAGCGGTTGGGGTGCCCTTCGACAGGCTCAGGGACCGCGTTGTGGTGCTCAGGGACCGCGTTGTGGGGCTCAGGGACCGCGTTGTGGTGCTTAGGGGCCGCGGTACGGGGCTCAGGGACCGGGCTGTGGTGCTCAGGGACCGCGTCCTGTGGGCCGTCGACCGGCTCAGCAGCAGCACCCCGGGCCGCCGCGCGCTTCCTGGCCCGCCTCGCCTTGGGCCGGAGGCGCTCGCCGGCAAAGCCGAGCATGGCCGGGATGAGGGTGAGCGAGATGACCACGGCGATCGCGACGCCGACCGCCGCGGCGACACCCATCGTCGTGAGGAACGGGATGTTCGCGACCGCGAGCCCGAGGAGGGCGATGATGACCGTGAGGCCCGCGAAGATGACGGCGGAACCGGCCGTCGCGGTCGCGCGGGCGGCTGATTCGGCAGGGTCGAGCCCGCTGCGCAGGCCGTCCTGGTGTCTTGAGATGATGAACAGCGCGTAGTCGATGCCGACGGCCAGGCCGAGCATGAGCGCGAGCATCGGCGTCGTGGAGGAGATCGGCCCGAAGACCGTCGCCACGAAGATGAGCGCCATCGAGATGCCGACCCCGAGCAGTGCGGTGATGAGCGGCATGCCCGCGGCGAGGAAGGAGCCGAAGGTGAGGATGAGGACGACGAGCGCGACGACCACGCCGACGAGCTCGATGACACTCAGCGTCGGCAGGCTGTTGCTGAAGAGTTGCCCGCCGAGGGACGACTCGGCTCCGGCCGGGAGCGCCTTCGCGAGGCTTGTCTCCGCGTCCTCGACGTCGCTGATCGTGGCCGCGGTGATGTCGGTCTGCGCCCCGTCGAACTGGATCGAGATCAGCGCCGCCCGCTGATCCTCCGAGACCGCTCCCGTCACGTTCTCGTCGAAGGGGGAGACCGCCTGCTCGACCTGCCCGATGTCGCCCAGGGCGGTGACGGCGTCGTCGATCGCCGACCGGACCCCGGCGTCCTTGACGGTGTCGCCCTTCGGTGCGACGACGATGATCTGCGCCGAGGCGCCGGCCACCTGCGGGAAGGTGTGGTCGAGCGAGTCGAGCGCCTCCTGCGACTCCGTGCCGGGGATGGAGAAGGCGTTGTCGGTTCCCTGGTTGAAGAGCAGCGCGCCGCCACCCGCGAGGGCGAGCACGGCGATCCAGAGGATCAGCACGAGCTTGCGGGCGCCGAACGCCCAGCGGCCGAGGGTGTAGAGCAGTGAGGACACGCGTCGCTCCTAGGGAGGTCGGCGCTGCTTGCAGGCGAGCCGACGGAGAAATTCGAACAGGATCGATACAGCGGTGTATCCGATACACGACTGTATTGGATACAGTGGTGTATCGGCAAGAAGTCGGTCGAGCTGTCAGTAAGGTGTCAGGATGCGCGTGCACGAAGCGGTCGAGTCCCCGAGCGACGAGGCACCCGTCGAGTCCGCGCGTCGGCAGCGGACGCGCGAGCGGCTGGTCGACGCCGCCTACGAGGTCTTCGCCGAGTTCGGTGTGCACGCGGCGTCGGTCGAGCAGATCAGTGAGCGCGCGGGCTTCACGCGCGGTGCTTTCTACTCCAACTTCGATTCGAAGGAGGAGCTGTTCTTCGCCCTCGAGTCACGCGAGAACCAGCTCCGACTCGATCGTCTGGAGGCCGGACTGCAGGCGGTCAGCCCGTCGCTCCTCGATGCAGCGGGCCGCTACACCGAGGGCTCGCTCGAGGCACTGATCCGTGCCTTCCTCGAGCTCCAGCCGGACGACCGCCGCTGGTGTCTCGTGCAGTCGGAGTTCCGGATGCTGGCGATGCGCGACGCCGACGTCGCAGCCCGCTACCTCCAGCACCAGGAGAGCGCGGGCCGACAGCTCGCCGCGTGGCTCGACCAGGCTGCCGGACTCGCACACGTCCGGTTCACGATCCCGACGCCTGACATCGCGAACATCGTCGTCGCCCTCTACGAGTCGGCCATCCAGACGGCTGTGCTCATGGACCCGGACGGCGATGAGGGCTCACCGCGCGAGCTCGCGATGCGCACGCTCCCGGCCATCGTCCGCGCCCTGACCGAGTCGGTCACCGACTGACGTCAGGCGGACTCGCCGGATCGATCCGGCTGCAGCGCCTGGGCCAGCATGACGATGATGCCGCTCGGCCCGCGCACGTAGCTGAGCTTGTAGACGCCCTGATAATCCGCGACCCCGCGGAGCGGGTGGCAGCCGTGTCTGGCGGCGATCGCCAGCGCCTCGTCGATGTCGTCGACGGCGAACGCGACGCGGTGCATGCCGATCTCGTTCGGCAGCGTGGGTTCCGTCTCGATCGCCGCCGGGTGGAGGTACTCGAAGAGTTCGAGGCGTCCGTGACCGTCCGGCGTCTGCAACATCGCGATCCTGGCGTGATTGCCGTCGAGGCCCACGGCCGTGTCGGCCCACTCGCCGCTCACCGTGTCGCGGCCGAGTACGGTGAGGCCGAGGTCGGTGAAGAAGGCGATCGTCGCCTCGAGGTCGCGGACCGCGATCCCGACGTTCTCGAGTCTGATGTCCATGGGCTGCACGCTACCCGGCCGCGCGGGCCCGATCCAGGGTCTCCTGGAACGGGCCCGCGTCGGAGCAGTCCGGCGGCGGCTCCGACTCAGCCGCTGAGGGCCGAGGTCGGTGGCGTCCTGGCTGCTCGGATCGCCGGGTAGAGGCCGGCGATCGCCCCGATCACCAGGGTCGCGCCGACGCCCGCGAGCAGCACCTCCGCCGGTACGGCGGTCGGCCAGTCGTTCACCGCGGCGACGACGCTCGTCACGCCCGTACCGATGAGCGCACCCGCGACCCCGCCGAGGGCCGAGAGGAGGAGCGCCTCGGTCAGGAACTGGGACCGGATGTGGCCCCGTGTGGCCCCGAGGGCGCGACGGAGGCCGATCTCGCGTCGGCGTTCCAGGACCGAGATGACCATCGTGTTCGCCACCCCGATGCCGCCGACGAGCAGGGCGACGGAACCGAGTCCGAGGAGGAGACCGGTGAAGGCCTGGTCGGCAGCCTGCTTGGCGGCGAGGGCGTCCGAGGGCCGGGACACCTCGACCTCCTCGGGTGCCGCCGGGTTGACGGTGCGGGGGAGGAGCGCCCGGACGTCGCCGACGCGCTCGTCCGTCGACCGTTCGTACACCATCGTGGGTTTGCCGTCGTAGCCGAAGCGTTCTGCGGCGACGGCCTCGCCGATCATCGCGCTCGTGTCGAGCTCGGGCGCGAGGTCGATCGGGTCCAGGATGCCGACGACGGTGAACGGCTGCTCGCCCACCTGGATGACCGAGCCGACGGTGGCGACGCCGAGTCGCTCGGCGGCCTTCGACCCCAGTACGACGGTGGGATAGCCGCTCGTCGCCGGGTTCAGCCAGTCGCCGGCCGCCAGGGTGCCGCCGACGACGTCGAGCAGTCCCTCCGTCACGGCCGTCACGGCGAGACCGCCGCTCTGGGCCCGGTCGATGAAGCTGCTCCGGTACACGAAGGCGCCGTCGATGGTCGCAGCGCCGCCGACCTGTTCCACACCGTCGATGAGTCCGACTTTGCCGACGGTGCTCTCCGGGAGGGCTGCGTCCTGGCCGAAGAGGCTCTTGCCCGCCTGCACGGTCAGGAGGTTCGTCCCGAGCTCTGAGAGCTGCGCCTGCAGTTTCGCCTGGCTGGACGAGGAGATGCCGACGACGGCGATCATCGCGGCGATCCCGATCGCGATCCCCAGGGCCGACAGCACCGCGCGCGTCGGGCGGGCGCGGAGCCCGGTGGTCCCGAGCCGGAGGATGTCGCGACCGAGCAGTCGTGATCGACGGTCGTCCTCGGTGCCTCCGTTGCGGTCGCTCATGCCGCCCTCCCTGAATCGTCGACGATGCGGCCGTCGCGGATCGCCACCTGACGGGGCAGTCGGGCTGCGAGTTCGGCGTCGTGGGTGATCACGACGATGGTCGTCCCGCCACGGTGGAGCTCGTGCAGCAGCTCCACGATGCTCGCGCCGGAGACGGAGTCGAGGTTGCCCGTCGGCTCGTCGGCGAGCAGCAGGGGCGGGTCTCCGACGACCGCGCGCGCGATGGCGACGCGCTGCCGCTCACCGCCCGAGAGCTGCGAGGGTCGATGGTCGAGACGGTGGCCGAGTCCGACGCGTTCGAGGGCGAGGTGCGCCCGTCGTCGGCGCTCGGCCCGCGGTACTCCGGCGTAGATGAGGCCGTCGGCGACGTTGTCCACCGTGGTCACGCCGTCGGCGAGGTGGAACTGCTGGAAGACGAAGCCGATGCGGTAGGCGCGCAGGGCCGACAACTTCGCGTCCGAGAGGCGTCCGACGTCCGAGCCCGCGATGCGGGCGGTCCCACCGGTCGGTCGGTCGAGGGTCCCGATGAGGTTGAGCATCGTGGACTTCCCCGATCCGCTGGGCCCCACGATGGCGACGAACTCGCCCTCCTCGACGGTGAGGTCGACACCCGCGAGTGCGAGCGTGGGTGGCTCGCCGTACTCCCGGGTGACCCCGTCGAGGTGGATGATCGGTGGTCCGGCCGGCTGCGTGAGTGCGGCTGCCGATGCCGTCGTGGTGTCCGTCATGAGACCGGCACCACGACGTCGAGACCTTCGCGGATGCCGTCGCCCGAGACCTCGACGCGACCGTCGGCGAACAGGCCCGTCGTGACGGGGACCTGCCGGTGCTTCCCCTTCCCGTCGACGACCTCGACGCCGAAGCGCTCGTCGTCGATCGCGATGAGCGCTTGGACCGGGACGGAGAGGACGTTCTCGCGTCGTTCCGTCGGGAAGCCGACCGTCACGGTCGCGCGCTGCAGCTCGGCTGCCGCCGCCGGGTCGTCCAGGGTGATCCCGACGGGGATCGTGACCTTCTTCTGCCCGTCCGCATCCGATTCGGTCGGGACGCCGACATCGGTGACCGTGCCGGTCGTCCGCTGTCCGCCGGGGAGGTTGACGTCGACCTTCGTCCCGACGACGCCGAGCCGCTGATCGGCGAGCTTCAGCGGGACGTCGATGCGCTTCACGAGGGACGAGACGGTGACGATCTTGTCCGAGGCGGTGGTGCCGACCGCGGCGTCGACCGATGCGATCCGTACGTCGCCCGGCATGAAGACGACCGATCCGAGCTCCAGGCGTCCGGTCTCCTCGACGCCGAGGGCTTTCTGCCACCGCTCGATGGCGCGTTCGGTCGACGCGGCGAACTCGCCGTCCGGTTCGCGGTCGAAGTACCCGAGCGCCGCGAGGCTCTGTTCGAGCTGCTGGACGTCCGGTCCGTCGGTCATACCGGACTCGAACGCCCGCCAGGTCGGGAGCGGTCCGTGGAGGAGCGTGACCGGGACGTTGTCGAGGGCGTAGAGGGTGCCGCCGAGCGAGACCGTGCTGCCGGGGGCGGGCACCGCCGTGACGATCCCGGCTCCACCGCCGATGGTGCGCTGGTCCGCGTAGTCGAGGGTGCCGCTCGCCTGCGTCGTGCCCGCGAGGTCGCCGGCGGTGATCGGTGCGGTGCCGGTGCGGATGCTGCTGACCGGCTCTTCCTGGTTCGTCCCCTGCGTCGGTGCCAGCGTGACCGCCGCGGCGGCGCCGCCTGCAAGCAGGACGGCGCCGACGCAGACGGCCACGACGACCCCTCGTCGTCGGTTGCTCATCGGTCGGTGGAGCCGAGCGGCGCGCTCGAGTCGGACGAGAGACCGCAGGCTTCCATCACCTCTTCCGTGACGTCGGAGGGGATCTGCATGGCCTGCCCTTCCACCGGGTCGGCCATCTCGTATCCCTGTTCGCGGAAGCACTCGGCCATCTCGAGCTGCTGCTCGAAGGCGTCGGCGACCGCGGGGTTTCCTCCGGCGGGTACCGGAGGCGTCCCGAGACGGTCGATGCAGGTCGCGGAGGCGTCCTGGAAGGCATCCTGGTCTCCGTCGCCGAGGGTCACGGACGCACCGCCAGAGCCGTTCTGCTCGGGGTCGGGCATGTCGACCCCCTCATCGCGCATGCATGAGGCGAAGGCGACCTGCCAGTCGTCGAACGACTGCACAGCCTTCGGGGTCTTGCTGCTCGAGTCGGGCGAGCCCGAGCTGCAGGCCGCCAACGATCCGATGAGGAACGGGATCGCGATGAGGGCGGCGAGTCTGCCGGCCGGACGGCGGACGGAACGGGTGATGGTGATGTCGGACATCTGCTCTCCTCAGTGGGTGGGGCTGACTGGTGACGACCAGTCCACTCGGCGACGCGTTGTCGGGGCGTCAAGGAAAACGTTGACGTTCTCTGAACGTCTCGAACGGCACGATAGATAACCGACACTCGGGGGTTGCTCGATCGGCGTCCGTACGATCCCGGTGTCATCACACCCCATCGAGAGGAACATCATGCGCGTCCTGGTTGCCGAGGACGAGGTCTATCTGGCCGAGGCGATCCGAGCCGGTCTCCGACAGGAGGCCATCGCCGCGGATCTCGTCCACGATGGCGACGCAGCCCTCGAGGCGCTCACGATCAACGACTACGACGTCCTGCTCCTCGACCGCGACCTGCCGGGCACCCACGGCGACGAGGTGTGCCGAACGGTGGTCGCCGAGCATCCCGGTGTCCGCGTCATGATGCTGACGGCGGCACGTCGACTCGACGACACCGTGTCCGGCCTCGGCCTCGGCGCCGACGACTACCTGGTGAAGCCGTTCGAGTTCCCGGAGCTCGTGGCCAGGCTCCGCGCGCTCGCCCGGCGCACGGCGGAGTCGCGCCCTCCGGTCCTCGAGCGTGCCGGAGTGCGAGTCGACCCGTTCCGGCGGGAGGTCTTCCGCGACGGCGTGTACGTGAAGCTGTCACGGAAGGAGTTCGCGGTCCTCGAGCAGCTGCTGCTCGCCGACGGCGGGGTCGTGAGCGCCGAGACCCTCCTCGAGAAGGCCTGGGACGAGAACGTCGATCCGTTCACGAACACCATCCGCGTGACCATCTCGAACCTCCGCCGACGCCTCGGCTCGCCGTGGGTGATCACGACCGTCCCGGGGGCGGGCTACCGGATCGAGGGCGACTGATGCCGCGTTCCGACGCAGCGGGGTTGCTCAGCCGCCCGAACCGCTTGACGGTGCGTCTGCGTTTGACGCTCACGTACGCGCTGCTGTTCACCGTCGCCGGCTCGATCATGCTCGCGCTCATCTACGCCTTCATGCGGTACGTCCCGACGTACGCGATCACCGCGGTGCGGGCCGACGAGGCCATGGACGGCGCGACCCGTTGGCGGGCGACCGCGCCGGCTGAGGTCGCCGGGGCGGCCACCTACCAGCCGGCCGAGGGGCTGACCTCGGCGAACGGTACTGCGGCCCTCGTCGTCTCGGACCAGAGCGACATCCTGAACACGCTCCTCGTCTGGTCGCTCATCGTGCTCGCCGTCCTCGCGGCGGCGAGCGCGTGGGGTGGCTGGATCCTGTCGGGCCGGCTGCTGCGCCCGCTGCACGCGATCAACGTGGCCGCGCAGCGGGCGGCGACGGGATCCTTCGACCATCGGGTCGCCCTCGCCGGCCCGCGGGACGAGATCACCGACCTCTCCGACACCTTCGACCACATGCTCGAGCGGCTCGACCGGTCCTTCCGCGCCCACCAACGGTTCGCGGCGAACGCCTCGCACGAGCTGCGGACCCCGCTCGCGACGACCCAGGCGATGCTCGACGTCGCCGCGACCAGCGACGACCTCGACGACGACACCGTCAGGGGACTCATCGCCCGCCTCCGTGAGACGAACACGCGCAGCATCCAGACCGTCGAGGCCGTGCTCGACCTCGCCGACCTCGAGCAGTCGGAGCTGCGGGGTGAGAACGTGGCACTCGGAGAGGTGGCTTCCGAGGCCTGCGTCGCCGCAGCCTCCGCGGCTCGAGCGCGCGGGATCGACTGCACGGCCGAGGTGCAGGACCTCGCGGTCTGGGGCGACGAGGCCATGCTGCACCAGCTGTGCGGGAACCTCCTGCAGAACGCCGTCCGGCACAACGTCGACGGTGGCTTCGTGCGGGTCTCGGTGCGCCGGTCGGGCGGTCCGGCGGGCGGAGCGGTGGTCCTCCGGGTCGAGAACTCCGGGGAGTCGATCCCGGTGGACGTGGTCGCGAGGCTCACCGAACCGTTCTACCGCGCCGGCGGCCGGGTCGCGCGGGGTCCGGAGCGGTCACGCGGGCTCGGACTCGCCATCGTGGAGAGCATCGCCGAGGTGCACGGGGCTGCGCTCGATCTCGCCGCGCGGTCGGAGGGTGGGCTGGTGGTGACCGTCACGTTCCCGCCGAGCGGCCCGGACGCCGGCACCGAGGCGTCAGCTCAGCGCGACGTGGCGACGCGCTCGCCGCGGGCCCACACGAAGAAACCGGCGAGGGTGAACGCCCCGTAGAACAGGTACATCGACGCCGAGACCCAGTACCCGGCGCCGAACAGGAGCGGTACGCCGACGAGGTCGACCGCGACCCAGATGAGCCAGAACTCCACCCAGCGTTTCGCCATCCCCCAGGTCGCGAGCAGGGAGCCCATGAAGATCCACGCGTCGGCCCAGACCGGCTCGTAGGAACCGAGTGCCCGGAACACGGGGATCAGGAGCAGCGTGCCGCCGAGCAGGAGGCCGACGAGGACGAGCCGCACCCGCCAGCCGGCCCAGCGGGGCCGGATCACGGCGACCGGACCGGTCGTCGCTTCGACCCGCTCGACCCGACGCCACTGCACCCAGCCGTAGATCGACACGACGATGAACATGAGCTGGCGGCCCGCCTGCCCCAGGAGGTTGGTCGGGTTCGGCGTGTGGAAGACCGCGCCGAGGAAGACGGTCAGGAGGAGCGCGTTGCCGATGATGCCGACGGGCCAGGCCCAGGCGCGGCGACGCATGCCGCCGAGGGCGCTCGCCAGGCCGAACAGGTTGCCGACGACCTCCCGCCAGAGGACCACCTGGTCGCCGACCCTGAACGTCGCGTCGAAGAGCCAGAGGAGGATCCCCACTGCAGTGCTCCGATCGGGTCCGTGGCCAGATGATGCGCGGTCACGCGACCGACGGTCCACCGTACAACGTACAGAGCCGCCTCCCGATCGGGAGGCGGCTCTGTGACGATCTGCGGCTCAGGAAGTCTTTCGTGGGCACTTCGACAAGCTCAGTGACCGGGAGGAGCGTGTGGCTCAGTGACCGGGAGGAGTGTGTGGCTCAGTGACCGGGCGAGGTGTCCGCGGAATGTTCCGGTCCCTGAGCCTGTCGAAGGGCGGTCGGCGCTTCGACAGGCTCTGTGACGTTCCGCTGGTCGACAGCGTTCGCCGGCTAGCTCGCGGCGGGCAGTCCTCCACCGGCGGCGATGACCTGCTCGAGGAAGGCGTCGGTGGCCTCGGCCTGCTTGCGCATGACGCGCTCGGCCTCCTCGGCGCTACGTGCCTCGGCGGCCGCGACCAGCCCGGTGACGTACGCGGCGAAGATGTCCCACTGGAAGAAGTCGATCGTCGGCAGCGAGGTGTAGGTCACCCGGGTGTTCATCTGACGGGCGACCTGCTGCAGCAGCGAGTTGCCCGAACGCTCGACCATGAAGTCGGCGAAGGCGGAGGACGACCGGAGGACGTGCTTGTCACGCGCTTCGATGTCCGCGAGCACGGCGTCGCCGAGTTCGCGGAACGCCGCGACGTCCTCGTCGGTGAACTGCGGGATGCTCCACCGCGCGCTGAGCTCGTGGAAGCCGTTCAGGAGGCGCAGTGCTTCGGCGTACTGCTCGGCGGTGGGCTTCGCGACGCGGGTGTACCGCTGCGGTGCGGTCTCGACCAGTCCGATGTCGGCGAGCTTGCTGATCGCTTCGCGGATCGGGGTCCTCGAGACGCCGAGCCACTTCTCGAGCTCTTCGTCGTTGAGGCGCTCGCCGGGCTCGAGGGTGCCGTCTTCGATCGCCGTCAGGAGCTGCTCGAAGACGATGTCGCGCAGGAGCTTCCGAGGGCTCGTCTCGACGGTTTTGGGAACAGGCATGGGACTCCGATCGTCGAGCTGGGATATGACCAGTTCAGAATACCGATATCCAAGGTGTGTTGGATAGTTTTGTGCCTCATGTGTTGGTGAACATGCCGGATGCACAGGTGCAGCCGGGTGCGCCGAGCCTTGATATCCTGGCGCGCACGGCGTACCTCGGAGCGGCAGGAAGGTGGGACGCATGTCGGCAGATTCGACGGCCAGCAGGCCCCGCCATCGGCGGATCCATCTCTTCCAGACGCTCGGGGCGCTGCTGGGTGGCGTGACGCGGGTGACCGTGCCCGTCCTCGAGGATGCCGACCGAGCGGCGCTCGTCGCCGAGCTGGACGAGGTGTCGCGAGTGATCGGCTTGCAGGACCCGGTCGCCTACGCCGAGCTCTCGTGGCCGCTCATGGACCATCTCGTCGCCCTCTGCCCGAATCGCATCCTGGTCACGACCGCTCGCGACGCACTCGCGCTGCTGTCGCCGCAACTCGAGGTCACCGCCGACACCGACTGGCTCGATTGGCCGTCACTCGCGGTGGACTTCCCGATCCTCCGGGATGCGGTCGCGGAGGGGGACGCGATCGCTGCGGAACTGGCCGTGGAACGACTGTGGGGGATGGCCGCGACGCTTCCGTGAAGCATTCCAAATGCTGATATGCTGAAGTCGTCGCTTGCGACACCACTGCCGGAGACGCCGGTCAGGACATTCGGGTTCCTGACTTGAGCGCCCGGTGGTGAGTCGGGTGGGTGGGTTTCGGGTATCCGCCCACCCGGCGATCTGATCCTCTGGCGACGGAGCGGCCACCTCGATGCAGCTCACGCGTCGGCGCCGCGCTGGCCTCTCCTGACACAGCACAGCCCCCACACCGTCGGGCGCAGGGGCTGTGTGCAGGCGGGTCGCTCAGCCGATGACCGGACCGAACCGCTCCGGGAGGACGCTTTTGGAGACGCGGCGCAGTTCGGAGACCGGGATGGTCAGGACGTCCTGGATCTCGAGGGCGGGCTCCGTCGCGTCGCCCACGGCGGAGGCGTCGGTCACGCCGATGCGCAGCACCGGGTAGCCGCGGCCCTCGCACAGGCCCTGGAACTTGACGTCGTCCTCGCGCGGCACGGACACGATGACGCGACCGGTCGACTCGGAGAAGAGCGCGGTCGTGAGGTCGACGCCGTCGCGGCTGAGCAGCTCACCGAGGAAGACCCGGGCACCGACACCGAAGCGCATGACGCTCTCCGCGAGCGCCTGAGCGAGACCACCGTCGGAGAGGTCGTGGGCGGAGGACACGAGGCCCTCCTTGGCAGCGGCGTGCAGCAGCTCGGCCAGCGTCTTCTCGCCGGCGAGGTCGACCTTCGGCGGCAGGCCACCGAGGTGGTCGTGGATCGTCCCGGCCCAGGCGGAGCCGTCGAGCTCGAGCGACGTGGTGCCGAGGAGGTAGAGGTTGTCGCCCTCGTCCTGCCATCCGCTCGGGATGCGGCGCGCGACGTCGTCGATCACGCCGAGGACGCCGACGACGGGCGTCGGGAAGATCGGGACGTCGCCCGTCTGGTTGTAGAACGACACGTTGCCGCCGGTGACCGGCACGCCGAGCTCGAGGCAGGCGTCCGACAGGCCGGCGACGGCCTCGGAGAACTGCCACATGACCTCGGGGTTCTCCGGCGAGCCGAAGTTCAGGCAGTCGGTGACGGCGGCCGGGACGGCACCGGTGACGGCGACGTTGCGGTAGGCCTCCGCGAGCGCGAGCTGCGCGCCCTGGCGCGGGTCGAGCTGGCAGTAGCGGCCGTTCGCGTCGGTCGCGATGGCGAAGCCGAGGCCGGACTCCTCGTCGACGCGGATCATGCCGCCGTCGTCGGGGAAGGACAGCGCCGTGTTGCCCATGACGTAGTAGTCGTACTGGTTGGTGATCCAGCTCTTGTCGGCGAGGTTCGCCGAGCCGAGGAGTGAGCGGAACTGCTGCTCCAGCTCGGCAGGGGCGTCCGTGCGGGGGAGGGCCGACGCGGAGTCGGCCTGCAGGGCGTCGATCCAGGTGGGGTAGGCGACCGGGCGCTCGTAGACCGGGCCGTCGACCGCGACGGTCGAGGGGTCGACGTTGACGATCTCCTCGCCGTGCCAGTTGATGACGAGGCGGCCGGTGTCGGTGACCTCACCGAGCACCGAGGTCTCGACGTCCCACTTGTCGGTGACGGCGAGGAAAGCGTCGAGCTTGCCCGGCTCGACGACCGCCATCATGCGCTCCTGCGACTCCGACATGAGGATCTCCTCGGGTGTCAGCGAAGGGTCGCGCAGCAGCACGTGCGACAGCTCGACGAACATGCCGCCGTCGCCGTTGGCCGCGAGCTCACTCGTGGCGCAGGAGATGCCGGCGGCACCGAGGTCCTGGATGCCCTCGACGAGGCTGTCGCGGTAGAGCTCGAGGCAGCACTCGATGAGCACCTTCTCGGCGAACGGGTCGCCGACCTGGACGGCCGGACGCTTCGTCGGGCCGTTCGCGTCGAAGGAGTCGGACGCGAGGATGGAGGCGCCACCGATGCCGTCGCCACCGGTGCGGGCACCGAAGAGGACGATCTTGTTGCCGACGCCCGAGGCGTTGGCGAGGCGGAGGTCCTCGTGACGCAGGACGCCGACCGACAGGGCGTTGACGAGCGGGTTGCCCTGGTACACCTTGTCGAAGTAGGTCTCGCCGCCGATGTTCGGCAGGCCCAGGCAGTTGCCGTAGGAGGAGATGCCGGCGGTGACGCCGTGCACGACCCGCGCGGTGTCGGGGTGGTCGATGTCGCCGAAGCGGAGCTGGTCCATGATGGCGACCGGTCGGGCGCCCATCGAGATGATGTCGCGGACGATGCCGCCGACGCCCGTGGCCGCACCCTGGAAGGGCTCGATGTAGGAGGGGTGGTTGTGGCTCTCGACCTTGAAGGTCACCGCCCAGCCCTCGCCGACGTCGATGACGCCGGCGTTCTCGCCCATGCCGACCATGAGGTTCTTCTTCATGTCGTCGGTGACCTTCTGGCCGAACTGGCGCAGGTAGATCTTGCTGGACTTGTAGGAGCAGTGCTCGCTCCACATGACCGAGTACATGGCGAGCTCGCCGCTCGTGGGACGACGGCCGAGGATCTCGCGGATCTTCGCGTACTCGTCGGCCTTCAGGCCGAGGGCGCCGTAGGGCTGCTCGCGGTCCGGTGTCGCGACGGCGTTCTCGACGGTGTCGGCGACGGCGGAGCTGGTGGGGGTGGTGGTCGTCACGAGGGCAGGACTCCAAAGGAAGTGGTGGGATGCCGGACCCACCAATCTTAGCGGCGCGCGGCGACGAACAGATCCTCGGATGGGCGTCGGAGGCCGACGCCGATTCGTCACGGTGCGGTGCCGGATTCGCGGTCTCTTCACGAGGTTCGAGATCGACCGTGACGATCGGTGCGATGGTTGCGTCCTATCACCAACGAAGCGATCAACCGCTCGCTCGAGACGAACCAGGAAGGGCAACACCATGTCGAACACCACCAACTCCCCGAAGCCCACCGTCACGAAGGGTGTCGTCGGCGAGAACAACGCCGCCACGCAGACGAACACCCACGGCAAGACGGTCATCGACAACGGCGTGGTCGCGAAGATCGCCGGCATCGCAGCCCGCGAGGTCCGTGGCGTGCACGCCCTCGGTGGTGGCGCAGCCCGTGCCTTCGGTGCCATCCGCGACGCCATCGGCTCCTCCGACCTGTCGCAGGGCATCCGCGTCGAGGTCGGCGAGACCCAGGTCGCCGTCGACGTCGTGATCGTCGCCGACTACCCGGTGGACCTGCAGGCCGTCGCGAGCGAGGTCCGCGCCTCCATCATCCGCGCCATCGAGCAGTTCGTCGGCATGGAGGTCACCGAGGTCAACGTGACCGTCAGCGACGTCTTCATCCCGTCCGACGACGAGGACCAGAACGCCGAGGCGCGAGTCCAGTGACCGCCACCAACACCGGCATCCTCATCGGTGCCGTCCTCGCACTCAGCTGGGTGGCCTTCGGGTTCTGGGCGTTCGTGTTCGTCGCGGTCGCGATGGGGATCGGCGCCCTCGTGGCCCGCATCGTCACCGGCCAGACCGACCTGAACGCGATCGTCGACGCCGTCCGCGGGAAGCGCGTCTCGTCATGACCACCGCCGTCCTCGACCGGGGTGTCCCCTCGGTCGCCGAAGCTCCCGTCGTGCACCCGCACGCCGGGCCGGGCCGGACGCGGATCACCGCGAAGGCCCTCGAGCACGTCGCCGTGAACATCGCGGCCGAATCGCTCGGGGTCCCGGCGGGACGCGTGAAGGTCGAGCTCGCCGACGACCGGGGTGCACTCGCGCTCATCGTCACCTCGCCGATGCGCGCGATCCCACTGGTGCGCGTCTCGGCCACCCCCGACGCGCTCCAGCGCTCCGGGGGCTCCATCGTCGAGCGGGTCTCGGCCGCCACCGGTGCCATCGCCGCTCGCGTCGAGCAGCTGTCCGGTTCGAGCGTCTCGCGCGTCTCCATCCGCGTGAGCGGACTCGAGATCGACCAGGAAGGACGCGTCTCATGACCGCCACCGCAGCCACGACCCCGGCCGCCGGCCCGACGAGGGTGCTCCGGCGCCTGGCTCGTCGCGAACTGCACTCGCCGCGCTCGACCGCCGCGATCCTCCTCGCGGTCCTGCTCGTGCTCGTCGCGCTCTGGATCGCCGTGGAGACGGTGCTCGCCCTCATCGGCGTCCGCCCGCTCCTCGTCGCCCCGGGTGAGATCCCGGGAGCCGCGGCCAGCCTGCCGACGACGCAACCCGTCATCCTCGGTGTCGCGGGGGCACTCGTGCTCCTGCTCGGGGTGATCCTCATCGGGATCGCGCTCGGACCAGGACGTCGGCACCGCCACCTGTTGTCGACCGGGCGCGTGCTCGCGGTCGTCGACGACGAGGTCATCGCGTCGGCCCTCGCGCAGCGCGCTTCGACGACGGCTGCCACGCATCCTGACGGCACCTCCGTGGCCGTCGGCCGGCGGAGCGCCGCGATCCGGATCACCCCCGCCAGCGGCATGCCCGTCGACCGGTCCGAGGTCGACCGCGCCGTCGCCGCAGACCTCGACGCGTTCGGCCTGCAGCCGTCGCTCCGGGCGACCACCTCCATCTCGTCGAACGGGAAGGTCGGACAGTGAACTCCACCAACCGCGGACTGAACCGTCTGCTCATCCTCCTCATCGGACTCGTGTTCGTCGTGATCGGGGCGGCGGCGCTCGCCGTCGTCACCGTGCCCGTCGTCGCCGACTGGTGGCGCGACAACCGTGCCGCCGTGCTCGACACGATCGACGGCTGGTTCGCCTGGAACCCGTTCGCCGCTGCGCCCGGCGCAGACGCCGGACAGACGGCCCCGGTCCTGGTCCCGGTCGCCGGGATCGTGCTGCTCGTGCTCGTCGCGGCCCTGCTCATCTCGTTCGTCCTGCGCCAGGGTCGTGGCCGTTCCGGCGTCGTGCATCGCGCGACCGTCGAGCACGGCGACATCGTGCTCGAGACGGACGTCGCGGCCAATGCGCTCGGCGATGCGCTCGACGACACCGAAGCGTTCTCGTCCGTCCGCGTCTCCGCCTGGGACGTGAACCGTGCGCAGGCGCTCAAGGTCGCCGTCACCTGCCGGCGCGGCGTCTCGCCCCGCACCGCGGTGGAGACCGTCAGCACGGCGGTGGAGTCGCTCGACCGCCTGCTCGGTGTCGAGCTCCCCGTCCTCGTGGAGGTCGGTGGCGGCTTCCGCGCCGCCAAGCCGAAGCGCGTCCTCCAGTGACCGTCACTGATCCGGACATGCCGGTGCAATTGCAAGCCCCCGTCCGAATCGGCTGATCCGCAGCCGCGCGTCGCAGAATGCCAGTGTCGCGGGATGAACCATCGGGACACATCAACGCCCCACGGCGATCCGTGGGAGAGGGAGCAACACCATGGGTAAGAAGATCCTCCTCATCATCGTCGGCCTCATCGCCTTCGGTGCCTACACGCTCGGCGCGAAGGCCGGACGCACCCGGTACCGCGAGATCAAGCACGCCGCAGAAGAGTTCTGGAACGACCCTCGCGTCGAGAAGGCGCGCAAGAAGGCCGTGAAGAACGCGAAGAAGGCCACGGCGAAGGCCCAGAAGGAAGTCCAGAAGAAGCTCCACTGAGCCCCTTCGCCCGCCCGTCCTCGGGCAGAACGCCGCCCGCTCGCCCCGGTCTGGGAGAGCGGGCGGCGTTCGTGCTCACAACACCTTCGACAGGAACGCGCGTGTCCTGGCGTGCTGCGGATTGGCGAGCACCTCGCGGGGCGCTCCCGTCTCTACGACCACGCCGCCGTCCATGAACACGAGCGAGTCGGCCACTTCTCGGGCGAACCCCATCTCGTGGGTCACGACGATCATCGTCATGCCGTCCTTCGCGAGCCCCTTCATGACGTCGAGGACCTCACCGACCAGCTCCGGATCGAGCGCCGATGTCGGCTCGTCGAACAGCATGAGCTTCGGATCCATCGCGAGGGCCCGCGCGATCGCGACCCGCTGCTGCTGACCGCCCGACAGGTGACCGGGGTACGCAGCCGCCTTGTCGCTCAGACCGACCCGGTCCAGGAGTTCCCGGCCGCGCTGTTCGGCGACCGCTCGCCGTTGGCCCTTCACCTGCATGGGCGCCTCGATGATGTTCTCGAGCGCCGTCATGTGGGGGAACAGGTTGAACCGCTGGAACACCATGCCGATGTCGCGCCGCTGCTTCGCCGCTTCCTTGGGCTTCAGCTCGTAGAGCTTGTCGCCCCGCTCGCGGTATCCGATGAGGTCACCCTCGACGAGCAACCGTCCGCCGTCGACCCGCTCCAGGTGGTTGATGCAGCGCAGGAAGGTCGACTTACCGGAGCCCGACGGCCCGACCAGGCACATCACCTCGCCGCGTCGAACCGTCAGGGAGATGTCCTTGAGCACCGTGTTCGAGCCGAAGGACTTCACCACGCCCTCGGCGCGGACCATGTCGGTCGTGTCCGTGATCGTCATCGTCGTTCTCCGCTCTCGCCGTCGGCGGGGCTCTGTTTCGCGCGCGCCTCCGCCTCCTGGACCTGGATGGCCTCGGTGGTGACCGGTGCCCCGGCGTCGATGCGGGTGAGTCCGCGCGCGAACCGCTTCTCCAGGAAGTACTGACCCACCATGAGGATCGAGGTGAACAGCAGGTACCAGAGCGACGCGACGATGAGCAGCGGGATCGGGTTGAACGTCTCGGACGAGATGTCCCTCGACCTCGTGTAGAGCTCCTGCGTGAACGGGACGGCCGTCACAAGCGAAGTGGTCTTGAGCATCGAGATCACCTCGTTGCCCGTCGGCGGGATGATGATCCGCATCGACTGCGGCAGGATGACCCGTCGCATCGTCTGCGCCCAGCTCATCCCGAGCGCCGTCGACGCCTCCTCCTGTCCGCGGTCCACCGACAGCAGACCGGCGCGCACGATCTCCGACATGTAGGCGGCCTCGTTGAGTGCCAGCCCGATGACGGCGATCCAGAAGGTGTTCAGCGCGGCGTCCGTCGGCAGCTGCGCGATCGGCGGGAGGAACGGCAGGCCGATGTTGAGCGTCGGGTAGATCGTCGCGAGCAGGCCCCAGAAGACCAGCTGCACGTAGACCGGCGTCCCGCGGAACAGCCAGACGAAGCCCCACGCGATGGCCTTGAGCACCGGGTTCGGCGACAGCCGCATGATCGCGAGCACGACGCCGAGGACGATGGCGCCGATCATCGAGTACACCGTCAGCTGCAGCGTGATGAGCGCTGCCATGGTGATCCGCCGGTCGAAGACGTACTTGCCGACGGCCGGCCAGTCGTACGCCGGCCGCGTCGCCGCGTCGACCACGAAGGCGACGAGCAACAGCACGATGATGACGGCGAACACGTTCCGCCAGGGATGGCGGAGCTTGACGACCTTCAACGGCACCGGGGGCGCGGACGCCGTTCCGGTGGTTCTGGAGTCGCTCATGGTCAGCTCGTCGCGCCGTTGATGTCGATCTTGTCGATGGCGCCGGACTCGACGCCCCACTTGCTCAGGATCGAGCCGTAGGTGCCGTCGTCCATGAGGGACTGCAGGGCGGCCTGGAGGGCCTTGCCGAGGTCGCCGCGGTCCTTGGCGATCGGCATGCCGTAGAGGAACGTCGAGTAGACGTCACCGGAGAGCTCGAGCTTCCCGTCGCTCTGCTGGACGGCGTACTGCACGACCGGTGAGTCGGCGGTCATCGCGTCGGCGCGGCCGAGCGTGACTGCTGCCGTCGCCTCGTCCTGCGTGTCGTAGCCGAGGGCCTCGATCGCGGGCTTGCCGGCGTCGGTGCAGGCCTGCGACTTGGCGGGGACGTCGTCGAGGGCCTCCGTCGTGCCGTTCTGGACGGCGACCTTCAGCCCGCAGGCGTTGTCGGGGTCGACGGACTTGCCCGCGAGGGTGGCCCACTGGATCCCGGCCGTGAAGTAGTCGACCATGTCGACCTGCTGCTGACGTTCCTTGGTGTCGAAGAAGGACGACAGCCCGACGTCGTACTTGCCACCGGTGATGCTCGGGATGATGTTGTCGAACTTCGCCACCTGGTAGTCGGTGGTGAGGCCGAGCTTGCCGGCCATCGCGTCGGCGAGCTCGATCTCCCAACCGATCGGGTCGCCGTTCGCGTCCTTGAACTCGTTGGGCGCGTAGGTCGCGTCGGTGCCGAGGATGAGCTTGCCGGCCTGACGGATGTCGTCGGGGAGCAGGGCCTCGGCGGCCTTGTCGACGGTCACCGCGGCCGCTGAGCCGGTGGCGTCGGGCGTGGCGACCTCGTTGTTGACGCAGCCGGTGAGCAGCAGCGCGGCGGCGGCCGTGAGTGCGGCCGGGAGCAGGTATCGGTTCTTCATGTCAGGTTCCTTGCTCGGTTGATGTGGTGGTGGAGGTGAAGACGCGGCGTCCGGCGATCCAGGTCCCGACGGTCCTGGTGTGGGCGATCTCGGTGGTGGGGCCGGCGAAGGGGTCACGATCGACGAGGACGAGGTCTGCGACGGCACCGACCTCGATCACGCCGGTGTCGTCGCGGTGGTCGATCCGGTTGGACCCGTGCGTGTACGCGGCGATCGCCGCTCCGAGCGTCAGCGACTGTCCGGGGTTGAGCGGTTCGGGGTGATGGTCGGGATCGTCGGCCGGCAGCGTCCGGTTGACGGCCACATGCAGGGCCTGCCACGGGTCGGGGGTCGTGACGGGCCAGTCCGATCCGGCGCAGAGCAGGGTGCCGAGTCGTGCCGCATCGCCGAACGGATACTGCCAGGAGGCGCGTTCGTCGCCGAGCAGGGGCAGGTTCAACTCGAGCATCTGGGGCTCCCACGTGGCCCAGAGCGCCTGCATGTTCATCGTGACGCCGAGTCGGGCGAACCGCGGCAGGTCGTCGGGATGGACGATCTGCACGTGCGCGATGTGGTGCCGGTTGTCGCTCTCGCCGTTGCGCTCCCGCGCGGCCTCGAGGGCGTCGAGGCACTCGCGGACCGCCCGGTCGCCGATCGCGTGGAAGTGGACCTGGAACCCCGCGGCGTCGAGCCTCGTGACCGCCTCGACGAGGATCGCGGGCTCCAGGAAGGAGATGCCGTGCTCGGGCGCGGTGTCACCGCAGTGGCAGGTGCGGAGGTAGGGGTCGATCATCGCGGCGGTGCGGTTCTCGGGGATGCCGTCCTGCATGATCTTGACGGTGCCCGCGGTGAAGCGCCCGGTCGTCGTCCCGAGGGCTGCGGCGCGGCGTGCGATCGCGGCGCGGTGTGCAACGAGGTCGTCGATCTGCTCGAGCCCACGATCCCGGTCCCACCAGAGCGCCCCCACGACGTCGCTGGTGAGCGACCCGTCCGCCATGGCCTGCAGGTAGGCGTCGCTCGTGTCGGTGTGGCTGCCGTAGTCGCCGACGATCGCGTCCTGCCAGCCGGTGACGCCGAAGCCGTGGAGGGTCTGCTGGGCTGCGACGAGGGCGGCCGCGACGTCCTCGTCGGTGTCGACGGGGACGAACCGGGACACGAGCGAGCGGGCACCCTCGTGGAGCATGCCGTTCGGGGTGCCGTTCGCGTCCCGCTCGATCCGGCCGTCGGCGGGGTCCGGTGTGGTGTGGTCGATGCCGGCGAGACGGAGTGCCTCGGTGTTCACCCAGGCTCCGTGGTGGTCGCGGTTCTGGAGGAAGACGGGCCGGTCCGGCACCACTCGGTCGAGGTCCGCGGCGAGCGGGGTGCCGCCGGGGAAGGCGGCCTGTTGCCAGCCGCCGCCGACGATCCACGGGCGCTCGGGGTGGGCCTCGGCGTAGGCGGCGATCGTGGCGAGGTACCCCTCGGGTGTGCGCTCGGCCGACAGGTCGCACGCGAGCTGTTCGAGTCCGGCCTCGACGGGGTGGACGTGCGCGTCGACGAAGCCGGGGAGCAGGAGACCGCCTCGGAGGTCCACGATCTCGGTGTCGGGACCGATCGCCGCGTGTGCATCGGCGTCGAGGGCGACGATCCGGCCGTCGGAGACGGCGACGGCTCCGGTCTGCGGCGTGAGCAGGGCGTTCCGGAAGACGGTGCCTCCGGTGAAGACCGTGTCCGCGTTGCTCGTCATATCACCTGCTCGAAGCGTCGGTGGTGCCGTCTGGCCGGCGCGTCATCCTCGGCGCGCTAGCGGTATCGAGAGCATAACCCGGATCGAGGTGACGGATTCGTGCGTCTGATCGCGTTTCTGCAACGGAATCCTTCAGTCGGAGCCTCAGCGCACGCGAACGGGCCCGAAGCAAGCGCTCCGGGCCCGGCTGATTGCAGGAGGTGTGGACGGCGGCTCAGGCGACGAGCGTGCGCAGCCCGTCGACCAGGGGCGTCGTCGGACGCCCGATGAGGCGACCGAGGTCGCCGCTCGTGTCGGCGAGGAGCCCGTCACGGGTGTTGCCGTCGAGGGCGACGACGAATCCCGCGGTGCCCTCGTCGAGACCGGCGGCCAGCAGCGCCTTCAGGTGGTCCTCAGGGGAGAGGTCCTGGTACACGACCTCGCGGCCGACGACCTCGCCGATCGCCTGCGCCAGCTCGGGGTGCGACCACGCGACGTCGCCGGCGAGCTCGTAGGCCTTGCCCTCGTGGCCCTCGGTGGTGAGGACGACGGCGGCCGCCTCCGCGTAGTCGGTGCGCGACGCGCTCGACACGAGACCGTCGCCGACGCTCCCGACGAACGATCCGGTCGCCTTGGCCTGGTCGACGGACTGGCCGTAGTTCTCGGTGTACCAGCCGTTGCGGAGGATGGTGAACGGGAGGCCGGACGCGTGGATGAGCTCCTCGGTCGCCTTGTGCTCGGGGGCGAGGATCAGCGGGGAGGTGTCGGCCCGGAGCGCGCTCGTGTAGACGAGGCGGGCGACGCCGGCGCGCTTGGCGGCGTCGATGACCGCGGCGTGCTGGGCGACGCGCTGGCCGACCTCGCTGCTGGAGACGAGCAGGACCGTGTCGCCGGACTCGAGGGCGGCGTCGAGGGTGGCCGGGTCGGCGAAGTCGACCTTCGCGGTGCGGACGCCCTGTGCGGCGAGATCGGCGAGCGCCTCGGTCCGGCGGCCGGTGGCGACGATGGTGGCGGGGTCGGTGCCGCGGGCGAGCAGGTGCTCGACGACGAGGTGGCCGAGCTGGCCGGTGGCTCCGGTGACGACGAGAGACATGTGAGGGTCCTTTCGATGGGGTTCGCTGAGGAGGAACCCGCTTCCGATCACATTACTTCCCGATCTGCAGTACCCACTTTGAGGTAAGCTACTGTCCGATAAGTAAGGAATGAGTCATGACAAGCGTAGACACGCAGCTGGGAAGACGCCCCGGATTCACCGACGGCATCCTGCCTGCCGCCTGCCCCTCGCGCACGGTGCTCGACCACGTGACCAGCAAGTGGGGCGTCCTCGTCCTCCTGGCGCTGTCCGACGGCACTCATCGCTGGGGTGAGCTGCGACGCGTGGTCCAGGGCATCAGCGAGAAGATGCTGGCCCAGACGCTCCGCACGCTCGAGGAGGACGGACTCGTCGTCCGCGTCGCGCACCCCGAGATCCCGCCCCGTGTCGAGTACAGCCTGAGCGACCGGGGTCGCGACCTCAACGAGCACCTGATGCCCTTGATGGCGTGGATCGACCACAACGCGTCGGAGATCCTCGGGCGCTAGGCGGTCCGGCCGAGCGCTGCAAGGACGTCCACGAGCGTCGACGGGTCGCCGACGTTCCCCGGGACGACCACGTAGAGCTTCTCCTCGTCCTCGGGTGTCACCACGCTCCACACCGAGACCCCTGGCAGCACCTGCCCGAGGACGCGTGCGCGCCTGGCGCCGAGTCCGACCCGGGCGACCTCGGCGGAGGTGATGCCGCCCTTCGACACGACGACCTCCACCGATCGTCGGAGCGCAGCGGTCGCCGACGTCAGTGCGATCATCACCCGCTCGCCGTGGTCGAGCGTGTTGTGCGAGGCGTCCCGTTCCCGCTCGGACGAGATCGCGGCGAACCCCGTCGCGGTGAGTCTCGCTCGAGCGGCCTCCGCCACGGCCCGCCCGGTGGCGGCGGCATCCTGGAGGGCGTCGCTCGTCGGGACGATCTCGGCGGGGCCGAACGCCGCCTCGACGGGCGCGAGCTGTCGCGTCGCACCGATGGTGTGGGAGCCGCAGACGAGGAGCGCGGCGACCGGCTTCGCGACGAGCGGCGAGGGGAGGAGGCCGTCGCTCTCGACGCCCGCGATGGCCGCGGCGAGGGGTGACGCTGACCGGACGACCACGTCGGCTCCGTCGGCCCAGGCCGCCGTGATGGCCTGCGCGATGATCCGGACGTCGTCTCCCGTCTCCGCGTCCGGAAGGAGAACGGTTCCGGGAACGGCATCGCGGAGAGCTGCACGGAACTCGGCGGCGCCGTCGCGGAGACCCGCCAGACCGAAGTGGGCGGTCTCCCGCCCGGACTGTTCGCGCACGTAGTCCGGCAGGTGTCCCGAGCGGAACGGGAACACGGGGTCCTGGGCGTACTCCGTCTCGTGGGCCGGCAGTGTCTCGTCACCGATCCGGACGTAGTGGGTGCCGTCGATCGTCGTGCGCCCGCCCTCCGGGAAGGCCGGGACGAACACGATGACGCTGCGGTCCCCGGTGAAGACGGCGGTCTCGGGGAACACGTGCCCGCGCAGGGTCGAGTCGCCTCGGAGGACGACGTGGATGCGTTCTCCGAGACGACGGCCGGCCGCCGCCGCCTGCTCGCGGGTGCGTTCCAGGAGCGCGACGGCCTCGTCCTCCGGGACGGCGCGGGTGTTCGTGAGCAGGTAGACCGCGTCGGCTCGGCCGAGGGCCTGCTCGATGAGGTCGGCGTCCCATTCCAGGAGGACGTCGACGCCGGAGGCCGACTGCGTGCCGGTGGGGTCGTCGTCGAGGATGAGGGTCTTCATGCGTTGGTCCCCTGGGTGGTGGAACGTGCGGCTCCGAGGGGCTGGGGCGTCATGCGTGGGGCTCCTGGGCGGTGCGACGTGCCGTCGTCGAGGATGAGGGTCTTCATGCGTTGGTCTCCTGGCGGGGGTGGCCGGCATCCTGGTAGGTCTCGATCACTCGGGAGTCGTCGCGTGCGCCGAGGCCGGACGCCGCAGCGGCGAGGAAGCGTTCGCGCGCCGCATCGAGGACGGGGGTAGCGGCTCCGGCGGCGCTCGCCGCATCGGCGACGAGGCCGGTGTCCTTGACGAAGATGTCGACGCGGCTCATCACCGGGGCATCGGTGTCCTGCAGCATGCGGGGTCCTCGGTCCGACAGCATCCAGGATGCGGCCGCACCGGACTCGACGAGGGGGAGGACGGCCGCCGGATCGAGGCCGAGCGAGGACGCGAGGGCGAGGGCTTCGGCGGCAGCGGCGATGTGCACCGCGCAGAGGTGCTGGTTGACGACCTTGATCGCCTGGCCGTCGCCGATGGCTTCGCCGACGATCCTGGCGGTGCCGAGAGCGGCGAGCGGCTCCGTTGCGGCCGCGGTGGCGGCGGGGGATCCGGAAACGAACATGGTGAGCTCGCCAGTGCTGGCGCGTGCCACGCCGCCGGTGACCGGGGCGTCGACCACCGCTGCGCCCGCGGCTTCGAGACGGGCGGCCTGCTCGACGACGGAGGCGGGGCCGACGGTACTCATGATGATCCAGGTCTGGCCGGCGGGATCAGTGTCGGCGAGGGCGAGGGTGACGAGTTCGGCGAGCTGGTCGGGCGTCGCGACCATGACCACGACGGTGTCGGCCTGCGGTGCCTCGGTGATCGACTCGACCGCGCTGATGCCTGCGGCGGCCGCGCGTTCCCGTGCGGCGGGGAAGGGGTCGACGCCCGTGACCCGGTGGCCGGCCGCGGCGAGCTGGGTGGCCATCGGCAGGCCGATCGCGCCGATGCCGACGAAGGTGATGGTGTGTGCGGGCTGTGGCGTCGATGCCATGGCGTCCTCCGGGGGATTGGTTGGACCAATCGTAACCGCGGAGGTCTGCACGGGCAAGCACCCGGTGGTGGGCGCCCGGCTGCCCGTCGATGAGCTCAGGGACCGGAGTGATTCGGACGTGCCTCTCTCGGTCACCGAACGTGTCGAGGTGCCGGAGTGGCTTTCGACACTTGACGGGCCCAGGGCGGCGCAGCTCAGAGATCGAGGGTGATCCGGGCGACCCTAGCCCGATGACCGAGGTGGCCCGGCTTGGCTGCCCTTCGACAGGCTCAGGGACCGAAAGCGCGCGAGCACAGTCCAGCCCGGTCGCTGAGCCTGTCGAAGTGCCCACGAGAACGCTTCGTCGTTCCGGGCGCACCGCTCCCGGTCACTGAGGTGACACGGCCCGGGCTGCCCTTCGACAGGCTCAGGGACCGAGACACTGCGGGCATACCTCTTCCGGTCACTGAGCCTGTCGAAGTGCCCAGGAGAACGCTTCGTCGTTCCGGGAGAACCTCTCCCGGTCACTGAGCCTGTCGAAGTGCCCACGAAGAACCCTTCGACAGGCTCAGGGACCTGCGGGGGTCAGAACGGCGCGGGGTCCGGTTCGGTCCGGTGATGCTTCCCGTCGGGTGTCGTCCAATCGAGGACCCCGCCGGGCCCGTGGTCGAGGTTCCAGCCGGGGAGGTGCTTCATCCGGTGGTGATGTCGACAGAGGCAGGCGAGATTCCCGACATCTGTCGTCCCGCCGTCGTCCCAGGCGACCGAATGATCGAGGTCACATGCTCTGGCGCGCCTGCCGCAGCCCGGTGCCCGACATGTGCCGTCCCGGAGGCGCACGGCCCGTTGCAGGTCGGCCGGAACGCGGTACTGGCCCCGCCCGACCGACAAGATCGTGCCGGTCTCGGGTTGGACGAGTATCCGGGTGAAGCTGGGTGCGTTCACTGCGATACGTGCAGCGGTCTCGGGGTCGATAGGACCGTAGCCATCGAGCATGCCGGGTGCGTCGGAGACTCCGGCCATCGTGAGCGCCGGGACCGTGATCTGCACGGTTGGCTTGATGTGCTCCTGCACCTCGATCGGGTGCGGAAGGACCGAGCTCGAAATCACGTCTTCCGGCGTGACGCCGGTGAGCGCGAGCGCCGCCAGGGCGTCCGCCTGCAGCTGGGCGCACGTGCGAGTGTCACCCGCATTGCGCGACTCCGCTGCCGCGGCCTCGACGCGCTCGATGATGCCCTGCGCGATGGGTGCCGTCGTGAACAAGTGCACCCACGCCATGCCGTCGGCTGCGGGCTCGAACTCCACCCGGCGGTCGGCCTCTGAGCGGACCGCGCGGGCGGTGATGGATTCCGGGTGGAGGCGCTCGCGCAGGACGCGGGCGCGCCTGCGGAGGTTCGCGTTGGTGGACTCTTCCGCAACCGGCAGGACCTCAGCGAGGAACACCGCCCGCCCTGCGGTCGGCACATCACTGAGTTGATCGATGATCGTCTGCGCGTGCCGCGCCGAGATGCGGCCGGCTTCGAGCGAGGCCAGCACGGCCGGTGCGTCGTTGACGAGCCGTTCCGCGTCGTTCGTCGCCCGCTGAACGGTCAGCTCGGGGGTGCGCGTCGCCATCGCGAGGGCTGCGCAGGTCGATCGGCGGGAGAGCGCCTGCCGTTCAGCCGGCGGGAAGATCGCCGGAACCGTGACGTCTGCGAAGGCGTCCGCGTAAGCGGCAGAGCGAGCAAGCAGCCTGGCCTCCTCGGCGTCCAAAGCAGCACGCCGCCGCTGGATGTCCGCGTAATGGTCCGAGAACTCCGCAAGGTGCGCGGCGTACTCGTCGCTCGCGCGGATCGCGGCGGAGGTGGTCTCGGTCATGGAACCAGTCCACCATGGACCACTGACATTCCAGATGCTGAGTCGGCCCGGTTGTGGAAGTGTCCCCGTGGGCCCTTCGACAGGCTCAGGGAGCGGAGGAGGCATGCCGGATTCGCGGGGTTCTCCCGTGGGCCCTTCGACAGGCTCAGGGAGCGGAGGGGGGCCCTCGGAGACCGGAGTGAGTGCGGGTGCACCTCTTCCGGTCACTGAGCTTGTCGAAGTGCTATGAGTGCCCTTCGACAGGCTCAGGGACCGGAGAGGGTTGCTCAGGGACCGAAGAGGGTTGCTCAGGGAGCGGAGGGGGTTGCTCAGGGAGCGGAGGGGGTTGCTCAGGGACCGGAGGGGGTTGCTCTGGGTCCGGAAGGAATCCGCGTGCATCTCTTCCGGTCACTGAGCTTGTCGAAGTGCCAACGAGTGCCCTTCGACAGACTCAGGGATCGGTTGAGGTTGCCCGAACGGCGTGGCGGCCGCGAAGCGTCAGCTCGCGCCGTCGTCGGCTTCGAGCTGCAACCAGTCCTCGAAGTGCTGGCGCATCGCGCGTCGGGCGCCCTCGGCGTCTCGAGCGGCCAGGGCGTCGACGACGGCGTAGTGCACGCTGTCGGTCCGACGGACGCCTCGTTCGTCCGGCTGCTCCACCTCGATCGCGCGGAGTCGACGCTGCCGGATCGTCTCGCGGAGCACGTGACTGAAGCCCTCGTGCATGAGTCGGAAGATCGGGTCGTCGACGATGGCGTTCAGTCGGCTGTGGAAGTCGACGTCGGCCTCGAGCGCCGCATCGTGATCCCCGGCGAGCGTCGCGGCGATCATGCGGTCGACGTCGTCGCGCAGCACTGCGACCGCTTCGTCGGTGACGAGCCCGGCCGCCGCCTCGGCGACGGTCTCCTCCAGCATCATGCGCGAGCGGGCGAACTGATCGTCGGACAGGTAGCCCAGCTGACGGGAGATGGTGAACCAACTGCGGACGAAGTCGTCGCCCGGAGCGTCGATGGAGGTGCCCCGACCCTGGGTGCGGTGGAGGAAGCCGAGCCGTTCGAGGACTGCGAGCTGTTCGCGAAGGGCGCCGCGGCTCATCTGCAGTGCCTCGCCGAGCTCGCGTTCCGGAGGCAGGCGCCGCGCGGTGGTGCCGGGCTCCGGCGTGGCCAGTTCGACGAGCCTCGCCACGAGCGCTTCGAGCGGCTCCGCCATGCTGCCCCCTCGATTGGTCCGACCAGTGTCGATGGTAGCCGGTGGTGCGGGCCGCCCTTCGACAAGCTCAGGGACCGGATTGGGGCTCAGGGACCGGGGTGGTAGGGATCAGGGACCGGGGTGGGGATCAGGGACCGGGGTGGGGCTCAGGGACCGGGGCGGCGCTGCAGATTCCCTCCACCGACGCAACACGCCCGCCCCGACGGATCGGGACGGGCGTGGAAACGACGTGTGTTGGCTAGACCGCCTGGAGGGCCTGCACGGCGCTCGTGAAGAAGGCGAGACCGTCGACACCGGAGCGCATGGCGAGCGGGGTGTCGGGACCGAAGCCCGGCTCGATCGCGTGCTCGGGGTGCGGCATGAGCCCGACGACGTTGCCGGCCGGGTTCGTGAGGCCGGCGATGTCGTCGAGCGAACCGTTCGGGTTCACGCCCGCGTAGCGGAAGGCGACCAGGCCCTCGCCCTCGACACGTGCCAGGGTCTCGGCGTCGGCGATGTAGCCGCCGTCGGCGTTCTTGAGCGGGATGGTGATCTCCTGCCCCTTCGAGAACTGGTGGGTCCAGGCGGTGTCGGCGTTCTCGACCGTGAGTAGCTGGTCGCGACGGATGAACTGCTGGTGGGCGTTCCGGATGAGGCCACCGGGCAGCAGGTGTGCCTCGACGAGCATCTGGAAGCCGTTGCAGATCCCGAGGATCGGCATGCCCTTGCCGGCGGCGTCCTTCAGCTCGGTCATGATCGGTGAGACTGCGGCGATCGCGCCGGCGCGGAGGTAGTCGCCGTAGCTGAAGCCACCCGGAAGGATGACGGCGTCGACACCCTGGAGGTCGTGGTCGCCGTGCCAGAGCGCGACGGCCTCGGCACCCGCCATGCGGACCGCGCGCTGGGCGTCGCGGTCGTCGAGCGAACCGGGGAAGGTGATGACACCGATACGGGTTGTCATGCCTCGGAGCCCTCGGGGTAGTGGATGGCCACGACGTCCTCGATCACGGCGTTCGAGAGGATGTCGTCGGCGATCTGCTGCACCGTGGCGCGCGTGGCGTCGGTGATGGGGCCGTCGACCGTGAGCTCGAAGCGCTTGCCGATGCGGACATCGGTGAACTCGCTCTTGCCGAGACGCGCGAGGGCGCCGGCGACGGCCTTGCCCTGGGGGTCCAGCAGTTCGGCTTTCGGCATGACTTCTACGACGATGGTCGGCACGGAGGTCTCTTTCGTTGCGACGCGGCGGGGATGCGAACAGTCTAGCGCCGAGCGCACGACGCCCGTCCGACGAGGTCCGTCGGACGGGCGTCGTGGTCAGCGGGTCATTCCGGGAGGGCGGCGTCCGCTTCGTTCGCGTCGCCGGCGATGCCGCGGGCGAGCGTCTTGTTGCGGAAGAAGTCCGGTCGGAGCTTCGCCTGGATGAGCATGATGACGATGCCCGCCACGATGATGATCATGCCGAGGATGAACACGAGTCCGACACCGCCGATGTTCGACCCGCTGCCGTAGTCGGGGTCGGCGCTCTCGATGATCGTGGTGAAGAAGAGCACGCCCAGGATGAGACCGCCGACGAGCGGGGAGAAGAACTGGAAGAAGAAGTTCCGTGCGCTCGAGAACCACTGCTTCCGGAAGTACCAGACGCACGCGAACGCCGTCAGGCCGTAGTAGAAGCAGATCATCATGCCGAGGGTCGTGATCGTGTCCCAGAGCACGTCCTCGGAGATGAAGCGCATGACCGCGTAGAACACCGACGCGACGACACTCGAGACGATCGTCGCGTAGCCGGGCGTGAAGAACTTCGGGTGCACCTTCGAGAACTTCGGCGACAGCGCGCCGTAGTGCCCCATCGCGAGCAGGGTCCGCGCGGGGGAGACGAACGTCGACTGCAGCGAGGCGGCCGAGGAGGACAGCACCGCGATCGACACGAGGATCGCGAGCGGACCGAGGATGGGCCCCGCGAGCGAGAAGAACACGTTGCCCTGGATGTCCTCGTTGCCGAGCCCGAACTCGCCGTCGCCGACGCCCGCGTAGTTGATGAGCGCGACCGACAGGAACAGGTAGAGGACGACGATGATGACGACCGTGGCCGTGGCGGCCTTGCCGGGCGTCGAGCTCGACCCCTTCGTCTCCTCGCTCATCGTCAGCGTGACGTCCCAACCCCAGAAGATGAAGATGGAGAGCGAGAGGCCGGCGGCGAAGGCGCTGAACGACCCGACGGCGAACGGGTTGAACCAGTCCAGCGAGATCGGGAGGGCGTCGAACGCGTCACCGCCCGCGACGTGCGCGAAGGCGACGATGCCGAACAGCACCATCACGAGCAACTGGAAGCCCACGAGCACGTACTGCAGTTTCTGCGTCGTCTGCATGTCGCGGTAGGAGATGAGCGTCGCCCCGAGCATGAACGCCAGACAGGTGATGACGTTGATGAACGGGTTCGACGTGAGGCCGGCGATGTCGGGGTTCTGGAAGATCTGCGACAGCATCAGGTAGAAGAAGTCGACCGCGATGCCCGCGAGGTTCGAGAGCACGACGATGGTCGCGGCGATGAGGCCCCAACCGGCCATCCAGCCGACCCACGGGCCGAACGCACGCGTCGCCCAGGTGAACGAGGTGCCGGAGTCCGGCATGCGGCTGTTGAGCTCCCGGTAGCCGAAGGCGACGAGCAGCATCGGGATGAAGCCGACGAGGAAGATGGCCGGCACGTGGGTGCCGACCTCCGCGACGGTCGGACCGAGGGCACCGGTCAGGGTGTACGCCGGGGCGATGCACGAGATGCCGATGACGATCGCTCCGACGAGGCCGACGGTGCCGGCGCCGAGGCCCTTCTTGGAGAGGGCGCCGGTCGCGGTCGTCTCGGGGTGGGCGACGTCGCGCGGAGGGGTGGTTTCGGGAGGAGTCATGTCGGGTCTCCGAGGGTCAGCACGGAGTCGCGGGGAACGACCACCATGGGTACGGGGAGCTCCCGCAGCATCTTCGCTGCCGTGGAGCCGAGGAAGAGGTGCTTCGGGGTGGCGAGTCGGCTGGAACCGACGAGCACGATCTCCGCGGGCTTCCACTCGAGGTGCGAGACGGCGTCCTCGATGCGGGTGCCCGAGGCGATCTCGGTGGTCACGTCGATGTCCTTCGGCAGGTGCTCGGTCGCGTAGGCGAGGACCTCCGCCGCGTGCGACTCGGCCCGGGCGGTCGCCTCGGGGTGCTCGGCGCCCTCGGGCTGGTCGAGTGCGACGAGCGACACCAGACGGAGCGGGATGACCGCGTTCTTGGCGACGACGATGGCCGCGTCGAGCAGCTGGTGCGCGCCGGCACGGGTGCCGATCGCGCAGGTGATCCGGCTGACCGTGCCGCCGGTGGGCTGCGCGTCGAGGAGGTCGCGGCTGCCGACCGGAGCGAGGGCGACCGGGACGACCGCCGAATGCAGGAGCGTGTTCGCGACGCTGCCGAGCGTGAACCGGCCGAGGAGTCCGCCGCGCGCCGCACCGATGATGATGAGCCCGCCCTCGAGGATGCGGGAGGCCTCCAAGAGGCCCTCCGCGAACGACTCGTCGTATACGAGGTGCGTCTTGGCCGTGATGTCGGCTGGGACCGCGTCGAGCGCCTCGGCGAGCCAGCGTTCCGCCGTCTCACGGAGGAACCGCTCGTAGCCGGGATCGGCCGGGGTGATCGTCGGGCGTTCCTCGTTCGCGAGCACGAGGACGATGTCGAGCCGGGCGCCGGTGGTCCGAGCGATCCGGATGCCGAGCGCGAGCGCGTCGCGTCCCGCCGGCGTATCGGTGTAGCCAACGATGTATCTCATCTGGTGTTCGCTTTCGATCGGGTGCGAGCGTGTGATGGCGGTTCCTGCCCTTCGACAAGCTCAGGAACCGCCGGTTAAGGGACCGGGACCAGGATGCACGGCGGTGTGCGGGTGTTTCGTTGGTGCAGGGTATCGACGGGGGTGGCCCTTCGACAAGCTCAGGGACCGGAAGTGGTGCTCAGGGACCGGAGGCGGTGGGCGGGGAGCGGAGCGCCCTTCGACACGCGGTTCCTGAGCTTGTCGAAGGGCAGGGGCCGAGGCCCTTCGACAGGCTCAGGAACCGGGAGACGCTTACGCCTGGTGGCGGGCGATGATCGCCTCCGCGGTGTCGGCGCCCTTGCGGATCGCGCCGTCAACGTGCTGGTAGCCCTCGGCGGCGAGGTCGCTCGTCGACCAGAAGATCGGACCGACCGGCGTCGACTGCATGGCGCCGTAGCGTGAGAGCCCACCGAGGTCGAAGCTCGCTGCGTACGCGCCGCGCGTCCACTCCTCGCTGCCCCAGTCGCTCTCGTAGTAGACGACGGGGGAGAGCGCCTGCTCGCCGTAGTAGTGGGACAGGGAGGTGAGGATCCCCTCGCGACGCTCCTCGGCGCTCAGCTTGAAGACCTCGTCGGCGCGCTCGTCCGAGACGAACCCGACGAGCGTGCCGCGCGGGTCCTCGTGGTTCGTGTTGTCGTAGGCCTCGTGGACGAGCTCGTACGGGCTGAACGCGGTGGCCGAGAGGCCGTCCTCGCGCCAGAACGGCGTCTCGTACACGGCGTGGACCTTGATGACGAGCCCGAGCGACATGTGCTGGTGCATCTGGTGGCTGAGGCGCGGCAGCGGCGGCTGGAAGTCGATGCGGGAGTAGAGGTTCGGCGGGACGGCGACGATCGCGTACCGCGCGTTGACCGTGACGCTGTCCGCCTCGGCCGAGACGCCGGCGTCGGACCACTCGAGGCGACGCACGGGCGAGGACAGGTGGACGTCGTCGCCGAGGGCCTCGGCGAGCTTGATCGGAACCTGCTGCAGGCCGCCGACGACGCGCTTGTCGAGGATGAAGTCGGCCTCGACGAGGTGGGTGAAGCTGCCGGCGGACGCCGCCATGAGGAGCGCCTGCAGGAGCGAGAAGGAGTGGGAGGGCTTCGTGAGCATCGCGGCGGCGATGAAGAGGGCGATGTTGTCGCGCGCCTCGACGTCGTCCGTCTGCTCGGCGAGCCAGGCGCTCCACGAGATGCGGTCGTACTCCTTCGCCCGGGCGTGCGCCCACGGCTCGGTGACGCCGACCTCCTCCACGAGCTCGTCGAGCAGGGTGATGAGTCGCTCCATCTCGGCTGCGGTCGACTCGGCGACGGGGAAGATGTCGCCAGTGAAGCGGGTGCGCACGCCCTCGGCATTGACGTAGACGCTGTCGCCCTCGCGGTAGCGGGAGTAGGTGTCGAGCCCGAGCTCCTCGAGCGTGGCGAGCAGGGCGGTCTGGTCGGGGGAGACCCACTGGCCGCCCAGCTCGAGCATGGCTCCGTCGATGTGGTTCGTCCAGAGGCGACCACCGACGCGGTCGCGCGCCTCGAGGACGGCGACGGACAGGCCCGCCGCGCGGAGCTTGGTGGCGGCCGTGAGCCCGGAGGCCCCGGCGCCGATGATGACGACGTCGCGTTCGATAGCGCTCATGAGGTGTCTTCCTGTTCGTGGCCCTTCGACAAGCTCAGGGACCGGGGTGGTGCTCGGGGGCCGGGTGGGGCTGTGGGTGCCGGGTGGTGCTCGGGGGCCGGGTGGGGCTGTGGGTGCCGGGTGGTGCTCTGGACTGGGATGGTACTCGGGTGTCGGCTGGTGCTCGGGACCGGCGCCGATAGTCGAGTATGGCGGATCCGGCGGTCGGATGGAACCGAGGATGGCGAGGTCGCCGGTCGTATCGGCGATCGGCGACGGTTTCCGTTGTGCCGACCGAGGCGGGTCAGCCGATGGGCGTCATGGTGTACTTCGTGTACAGGTACTCGTGGATGCCCTCGAGTCCGCCTTCGCGTCCGATGCCCGACTGCTTGATGCCACCGAACGGTGCTGCGGCGTTCGAGATGACGCCGACGTTGAGGCCCATCATGCCGGTCTGCAGACGGCCGATCATGCGCTGTCCGCGGGCGAGGTCGTTGGTGAACACGTAGGAGACGAGCCCGTACTCGGTGTCGTTCGCGAGCCGCACGGCCTCGTCCTCGTCGTCGAACGGCACGATCGCGAGGACCGGGCCGAAGATCTCCTCGCGGAGGATGTCGGACCCCGGCACGACCCCGGTGACGACCGTCGGCTGGAAGAAGGTGCCGGGGCCGTCGACGGCCTCGCCGCCGGTGAGGACCTCGGCGCCGCGCTCGACGGCGTCGCCCACGAGGGTCTTCGCCTTCGCGACCGCGCGGTCGTCGATGAGCGGGCCGATCGTCACGCCGTCCTCGGTGCCACGACCGATGCGGAACGCGTTGACCTTGTCAGTGACGCGCTTCGCGAACTCGTCCGCGACGTCGCGGTGGACGATGAAGCGGTTCGCTGCGGTGCACGCCTGTCCGATGTTGCGGAACTTGGCGGCCATCGCGCCCTCGACGGCCTTGTCGAGGTCGGCGTCCTCGAACACGACGAACGGGGCGTTGCCGCCGAGCTCCATCGAGGTGCGGAGGACGTTTTTCGCGGACTGCTCGATGAGCTTCTGACCGACGGCCGTCGAGCCCGTGAAGCTCAGTTTGCGGAGCCGCGGGTCGGCGATGATCGGGCCGGACACTGCGGAGGAGCTGGAGGTGGTGATGACGTTCACGACGCCGGCGGGGAGCCCGGCGTCCTCGAGCAGCTTCACGAAGTACAGGGTCGTGAGCGGCGTGAGCTCGGCGGGCTTGACGACGACCGTGCAGCCGGCGGCGAGCGCCGGGGCGATCTTGCGGGTCGCCATCGCGAGGGGGAAGTTCCACGGGGTGATGAGGAAGCACGGCCCGACGGGGTGCTGCGAGACGGTCATCATGCCGGTGCCCTCGGGGTTCGACCCGTAGCGTCCGGAGATGCGGACGGCCTCCTCGGAGAACCAGCGGAGGAACTCACCACCGTAGGTGACCTCGCCGTTCGCCTCGGCGAGCGGCTTGCCCATCTCGAGCGTCATGAGGAGGGCGAACTCCTCGCGACGCTCCTGGAGGAGGTCGAAGGCCTTCCGGAGGATGTTGGAGCGGGTGCGGGGAGCGGTCGCCGCCCACTCGTCCTGAGCGGCGACGGCTGCATCGAGGGCCGCGGTGCCGTCGGCGACCGAGGCGTCCGCGATCGTCTTGATGACGTCGCCGGTGGGCGGGTCGCTCACGTCGAGCGTCGCGCCCTCTGTCGCGTCGCGCCAGACGCCTCCGATGAACAGGCCGTTCGGGACCTTGGCGAGCAGATCGGTTTCACGTGCGTCGGTCATGGGTGGAGCTCCTTGGTGGTGTCGGTGCCGTCGGTCACAGTGTTTCAGCGTGCATGCCCCTCGACAAGCTCGGGGACGATCACATCGGTCCCTGAGCTTGTCGAAGGGCGGGGACCCCATCGGTCCCTGAGCTTGTCGAAGGGCGGCCCTTCGACAAGCTCAGGAAGCGGCGGGCGGGGCGTCAGTTCGCGGCGAGCGCCTCGAGGACGACGTCGAGTCCTTCGTCGAGCAGCTCGACGGGGATGGTCAGCGGCGGGAGGAAGCGGACCACGTTGCCGTAGGTGCCGCAGGTGAGGACGATGACCCCGGCCTGGTGGGCGGCCTTGGCGACGCGTGCCGTGAGGGCGGCGTCGGGCTCGCCGGTCGCTGGGTCGACGAACTCGACCGCCATCATGGCGCCGCGCCCGCGGATGTCGCCGATGCGGGGGTCGGAGGCCTGTGCCGCGGTGAAGCGGTCGACGATACGGGTTTCGATCGCCCGGGCCGAGGCTGCGAGGTCCTCCTCCTCGTACGCTTCGATCGCCGCAAGGGCGGCGACACAGGCGAGTGGGTTGCCGCCGTAGGTGCCGCCGAGGCCGCCGGCGTGCGGGGCGTCCATGATCTCCGCGCGTCCGGTGACGGCGGAGAGTGGCAGGCCGCCCGCGATGCCCTTGGCGGTGATGATGAGGTCGGGCACGATGTCGAAGTGCTCGGACGCGAACATCGCACCCGTGCGGGCGAAGCCGGTCTGCACCTCGTCGGCGATGAAGACGACGTCGTTCGCGCGGGCCCAGTCGAGCAGGGCCGGCAGGAAGCCGTCCGCCGGGACGATGAAGCCGCCCTCGCCCTGGATGGGTTCGATGATGATCGCCGCGAGGTTGTCGGCGCCGATCTGCTTCTCGATCTGGGTGATCGCGCGTTGTGCCGCTTCGGGGCCGGTCAGTCCTCCGTCGCGGAAGGGATAGGACAACGGAGCGCGGTACACCTCGGAGGCGAAGGGGCCGAACCCGCTCTTGTAGGGCATGGACTTCGCCGTCAGGGCCATGGTCAGGTTCGTGCGGCCGTGGTACGCGTGGTCGAAGGCGACGACCGCCTGCTTCTTCGTGTGGCTGCGGGCGATCTTCACCGCGTTCTCGACTGCTTCCGCGCCCGAGTTGAACAGTGCCGTGCGCTTGGCGTGGTCGCCGGGGGTGAGGCGGTTGAGCGCCTCGGCGACCTCGACGTAGGAGTCGTAGGGGGTGATGGTGAAGCAGGTGTGGGTGAACTCCTGCAGCTGTCGGGTGACGGCCTCGACGACGCGCGGGTTGCTGTTGCCCACGCCGGTCACGGCGATGCCGGATCCGAGGTCGATGAGGGAGTTGCCGTCGACGTCGACGAGGACGCCACCGCCCGCGCCGGCCGCGAACACCGGCATCGTCGTGCCGACGCCGGACGCGACCGCGGCGTGCTTCCGAGCCATGAGTTCCTCGGAGATCGGTCCGGGGATGGCGGTGACCAGGCGACGTTCCTGAGGGAGCGAGGGTCCGCCGAGGATGGAGGGCGCGGGGGCTGCGGTGCTGCTCGTCATCGGTACTCCTTCGGCTGCCGCGTCCGGCGGGGGCGCCGAGGTCGTCCGCGAGCAGTGCACCCAGGCTAGGCAGCGGTCCGCGTCGAGGCAGTCGACAGTCTGTCCATGCGAACGGTATCGGTTGGACGATCCGGCATCCGTGCGTAGACTCACGCCATGGCACCGACGCTGCAGGACCTCCTCGACCACCGTGCGCTCGGCCTGAAGCTCGTGGTGGCCGGGTCCGAGGGCGCGCTCGACCGGCAGGTCGCCTGGGTGTCCGGGTCCGACCTGCCGGACCCCACGCCCTTCCTCCTCGCCGACCAGGTGCTGCTCACGACGGGTACGCAGTTCGGGACCGCGGTGTCGACGACGCAGGTCGAGGCGTACGTCGCCCGTCTCGCCGACGCCGGTGTCGCCGGACTGGGGTTCGGCACCGAGGTGATCACGGCAGGGACACCGCCGGAACTCGCCGAGGCCTGCGCGGCGCACGGGATGCCGCTCATCGAGGTTCCGTACCGCACGCCGTTCATCGCCGTCATCCGGTACGCGGCCGACCTGCTGACCGAGGCGGCACGGGCGAGGGACGCCTGGGCCCTGGGCGCCCAGCGCGCCATCGCGTTCGCCGCGCTCCGCCCCGACGCGAC